>NZ_BAAHYZ010000026.1:0-51489 GCF_054657295.1 Desulfocastanea catecholica | reverse complement strand
ACTGGCGGGTATGTCCAGCACGTGTCCGTTCGACCCGTCAATCTGCGGAGCAACTTCGCCCAGAATGCACCAGTTCACCCGAGTACGCCAGCGATCACGCAACGGCAAGATCGCCGGTGAAAAAGAAACGATCTCGCGCCGTCTGTATGTGCATGTTTACTATTCACCCGACAATGAAGCCAAGAAAGAACTCGCTTTCCGCAAGGACCTGCTTGAACTGAAAACGCAAATAGAAGGAGGAAAAACCGAGTTCACGGAATCAGCGCAAAAGAAAACAGACAAGTACCTGACCTGTTCCAGAAAGGGGCGTGGGGGGCAGATGAAGGTGGGATTCAACGACAAAGCCATTACCGAAGCAAAGAAGTACTTTGGCTATTTCGCCCTTGTCAGCAATCAGGCCATGGACACATTTACAGCACTTGAAAATTATCGGCTGCGCGAAAAAATCGAAGAACTCTTTGCCGTGCAAAAAGGGAGGCTCGACGGTGCCAGGCCGCGCACATGGTACCCGGACAATCTGCGTGGAAGACAATTTGCACAATTTATCTCGCTGGGCTATCACTGTTTCCTGACGAAAAAAATAAAGCAAGTGCAAGCCAAGCTCGGAAAGAGAGAACCCGGAAAAAACGAATCACTCATCAAGCTCGAAAAAAAACTGGAAAACTGGCTTGCGCAACGCTCTCTCGCTCAGATCCTGGATTGGTTCGACTGCATTGAAACCACAAAGGTACAGACTGTCATGGCCAGCTATCGATGGTCCACCGAATCAGTGGCCAGAGATAGGTTGCTCTTGAAGTACTTGGGAGTGGATACCAAATAGTGTACGCTTTATCCGACTTTCAGGTTGATAAGGCTTTGAAGTATGTTATGGATGATCCTATGGAATTCCTTTGACCTTATTGAGGCCTGGACAAAAAATTATCTGATTACGTATGAAACTCAGCCACGTTTATGTCATCTTGGTGTCTGAGAAAATAATAACCATAAATCAGTTAGTTATGTGCTGGTTATTCGGGCCAATTTCCAAAGGTGACGCCTTGCTTGGCTCCATTTTATTTGATCAACTCAACAGTCACCAGTAATGTGCTTATTTTGCTGAGTTTTTTCAGATAGAAAAAGTCAGCTGATATTTGGCTGAGTTTCATATGTAATCAGAAGAAATTATTAACGGCGATACTTATGTGTGGTTATTGATATTCGACACTGGCTCAATGATGAACAAACAGGGCCAGGTGCACCTCAGTTAAGATTAAAGGTCTCGAAACTGGCCGAGATTATCACCTATGCCACTGCACGAGACCGTGATCTTGTGAGCGGGGATCCGCCAAAATGCTGGCGACGCCCAAACCGCAAATCATGTACTGGCAGGTTGAATGTCCAATTTACTGAGGATGACCGGATTTACTGGATTTGCCCGATATGCGGCGATGATGGCATTATTGACGGCTGGCATGGTCTTATGAGTATTCCAGATGATCCCGGCCAGTGATTCCACTCCATTCCGGTCACCCATTCCATTTGATCCCGGCCACTGATTCCATTTCATTCCGGCCAGTGATTCCATTCGATCCCGGCCATGTGGTTTCCAGATGATTCCGGCCACCAGTTTTGGAGAGTAGCGACGCATAAAACCAAATGGTAGAAAATCTCTTTTTCTGATGATTTTATCAAGGAGGGATTCATGCCAGGCAAGAGGTTATCTATGCGAAAGATACGAGAGGTATTGCGCCTCAAATACGAGTTGAACCGGAGCAACCGCGAGATCGGATTGAGCTGCGGAATAGGCAGCAGCACTGTCAGCGATTATATCCAGCGGGTAAGAAATGGAGGCTTCACCTGGCCACTTCCGGAAGGGCTGAGCGACACCGCTCTTGAGCAGTTGCTTTTTCCGCCTCCGACACCGCGAAACAGCTCAGGGTTATTACCTGATTTTCATGAAGTTCATAAAGAATTACAGTCGCGCACACATGTCACATTAAACCTGTTGTGGCAGGAATATAAAGAAAGACATCCAGACGGCTACCAATACAGCTGGTACTGCCATAATTATCGGGACTGGGCCGCCAGGCTGGATGTAGTCATGCGCCATGAGCACCGGGCGGGTGAGAAAATGTTTGTTGACTACGCCGGACAAGCGGTCGATGTGATTGACAGGGAAACCGGTGAAATACATAAAGCGCAAATCTTTGTCGCTGTCCTGGGGGCCAGTAATTACACCTACGCCGAAGCTACGATGAGCCAACAGATTGAAGACTGGATAGGTTCTCATGTCCGTGCGTTTTCCTTCTATGGAGGTGTTACGGCGGCAGTGGTTCCTGATAATTTAAAGAGCGGTGTCAGCAGAGTCTGTCGCTACGAACCGGATATCAACCCGACATACCACGCCCTGGCCAACCATTATCAGACAGTGATCATTCCTGCCCGGGTCAGAAAACCACGGGATAAGGCCAAAGCTGAAGCGGGTGTCCTGCTGGTAGAACGTTGGATCCTGGCACGACTTCGCAAGCATACCTTCTTCAGCCTTGTAGAACTCAACAAGGCCATAAAAGGGCTGTTGGACATCCTCAACAACAAGCCTTTCAAAAAGCTTCCCGGAAGCAGACAGAGTCGTTTTGTTGAAATGGACAAACCCGCACTACAGCCGCTTCCTGTAGCGCCCTACGAAATGGCCTACTGGAAAAAGGTCACCGTCCACCTCGATTATCATGTGGAGGTGGAAGGCCACTATTATTCTGTCCCATACACCCTGGTAAAGAAACAACTGGAGGTCCGTTACACCAAGACCTCGGTGGAATGTCTATACCGAAATCAGCGGGTAGCAAGCCATCTCCGCAACCAGTCCCGGGGCCGCCACACAACGATTAGAGAGCATATGCCGCCGAAGCATCAGAAGTACTCAGAATGGACTCCCGAGAGATTTACCAGATGGGCGGCTAAAATCGGCCCGCAAACAAGGGTGCTCACAGAAACACTCCTGGTCCAAAGGGCACATCCACAGCAGGCCTACAGGACTTTGTTGGGGATTCTGCGATTAGGTAAATCCTATGGCGAACAAAGACTCGAAGCAGCCTGCGACCGCGCTCTGCACATCAATGCACTCTCCTACAGGAGTATAGAATCGATACTCAAAAACGGTCTGGATAAAAGCCTCTGAGAGACAAAGAAAATAACAGCAAACCCTTGCAGCACAGCAATATCCGCGGCGCTGACTACTACGACTCAACAGTCCATTAAAGGAGAGAATAATGCTGCTTCACCCAACTCTTGAGAAACTGACAACCTTACGCTTCACCGGCATGGCGGCTGCACTCGATGAGCAGATGCAGATGAACTCCCTGGATGACCTGGGTTTTGAAGAACGGCTGGGCATCCTGCTCGACAGGGAGATGGCTGTCAGACAGACAAGGAGAATGAATACACGATTACGCAAGGCCAGATTACGCCAGGATGGCTGTATAGAAGACATCAACTTCCGCCATCCCCGGGGCCTGGATAAATCCCTGGTTATGCGACTGGCGGGCTGCGAGTGGATCAAAGAGCACAACAATCTGATAATCACCGGACCCACCGGGGTTGGTAAAACCTACCTCGCCTGCGCCTTTGCCCAAAAAGCATGCCGGGAAGGCTATAGCACCCTCTACCTGAGAATCTCTAAGCTCTTTGAGGACCTGGCCCTGTCAAAAGGTGATGGCCGATATCTGAAGCTGCTGGCTTCATTTGCCAAAGCTGATCTGTTGGTGCTCGATGACTACGGTCTGGAGCAACTCTGTCGAGATCAACGACATGATTTACTCGAGATACTCGAGGATCGCCATGGCTTGAAATCAACGCTCGTCACCAGTCAGTTGCCCATCGACCACTGGCATGAACAGATCGGCGACCCGACTCTTGCCGATGCCATTCTCGACAGGCTGGTGCACAGCGCACATAAAATAAAACTTGATGGAGATTCTATGAGAAAAAAGAACGCAAACTTGACGTGAACAGCAACTACAAGGTAAAGGACAAATAACAGCGTCGCTTCGCTCCGATTATCTGGCCGCGATCATCTGGAATCGGTGGCCGGGATCACGTGGAATCGGTGGCCGCCTTCGACTGGAATGAGTGGCCGGAATCAATGGAATACGCAGTCTTATCTGGGATATGAGCGTCGATGGTGATGAAGGCCGTGTTGTGCATTGAAACTAACGATTGCCCCGATTGTCAGATCCCGGGAAATCCTGATTGAAAATCGACAATAGCTCCTAAATATACGTTCGGGGTGGCACGGGTCAGGATGAGAGACGGGCAACCATCATAAACCCAGCCTCCTCTCTCTCACAGTCACTTCGTTGAAAGCTCATCTTTCTTTCTGTTTGTAACTTGCCGCATCTCCTGTAGCTCTTGAGGCACAAAATACTTGAACCTGACCTGCTTGCTCAACTGTCCGGTGAACTCAGAGAAGGCCACGGTTATCTTTCGCGCTTCATCCATAAGTTCAGCTCCTTTTTCATGGGAAATCCCCCCTGGTTCTCCCAACTGCCCCTTGAAATGAGCATACGCCTGATCGAATTGCCGCAGAACATTGAACATGATGCTGCCCATCGGTGAGTTGATTTTCATGACTCTTGAGCCACGCTCCTTGACCATGGAGATTTTTTTCTCCAGAATCTCTTCCTTGGTAAATCTCCTTTTTTCATTCGATGTTTCCTTCATTTCTTTCTCCAATTTCCTCTCCCTATAGATTAATAGCTTTGATTGATAACTTTTTAAGATTTACCAGTAATCCTGGCATGGTTGCGTTTGATTTTACTTCTCCGCCACATATCCATTATAAAGACAGTCCCGTAAGGCAGAATGGCGGCTATCAGGACAAACAGAGAACAACGAGTGGCTATCGGCATGATATTGGGAAGCATGGTCATATAGCCATAATAGATTGCCTCGGCATTTTTGCTGGAATATTGAGCCACTTGCCAGACCCTTTCCGGGGTGCTCAATCCGATAAGCAAGGTGTAGAAAACATAGATCATGAAACTTTTAGCGACCAGTACGAGCATCCTGCCGGTGAAGAAAGCATTGATGGCCTTGCGGGTAACTATACCGACAAAGTATTGGCTGATATAGGCGCAGAGTAGAGTGTTGGCGATGACCGGCAGAAAAGGAAAAGAGCCGAACATGATTTTTACAAACAAACTTGGTGATTTGAGGACAAAAGGCAGTAGATAAAATTCAACCGCCGGCAAAAGCAAGAGCAAGAAAAGCCCTTCCGTCAGACCACTTTTCGCCCCGACACCGAAAAAACCCAGAGAGTTTTCCAGTGTCAAATACTCCGCAGGTAAGGCATTACCCAATTTTTCAGCCATGCAATAATGCTGAATATCCGAGATGACATTAATGATACTCCTTGGCTTTGCATATTGACGATTGTCTGTATTGATAAATGTAGCATTCGGGCTATATGAACCGCCCCTGCTACCACCGCCGCCGCTGTTACTACTGCCGGGATTGCCGCCCTTATAGCCGCTAAAGCCACTGCTGTTTATGCTGTTACTCATGCCTGTTTATCTCCGTGCACCGCTGCTACAGATACCAGGTCGAGGAGGATACCGGATTTAGCATCTTCCATAGCGGCAATAGAACCAAAGGCCTCGGCATGACAAGGCGTGTAGTAGCCGTTCTTGGTTGTGCCTGATTTCATGGTTACAGTGAAATATGCTCCAAAATATTGGTCTTGCAACAGGCCACCCTCAATGACATTCTCCTGCCGGAGCTGATGGACGATAGACAACAATACCTCGCGCATTGCTTTATCATCCATGGAGACTACGTCCAGTTGCCCCGCTTTTTCCGCCTGTTTCTTGGCAATCAGTTCCAGTATCTTTGGCATAAAGTAGACAACACCATTCGGCATGGAAAATGCCCGGAACCTCCGCCCCTCCAATTTATTGATGTAAGGCCGCATGTCTTGCAGGAATTCATGGGTGTTCAGCCAGGACAGGTTGATGAGCCTTGGGGGCGGCATCTTCTTTTTTGTCTCTGGTTTTTCTTCAAATATACCCTCTTGCGCCTGTGCTTCGTTGTGCCACCCAGGAGGTTTCTCTAATGGCTGGAGTCGCTCCTGCGCCTGCTCCAACTCTTGTTGCCGGGCAAGTTGATCCGCCCGTTTCAAAGTCTTGCCCAGCAAATCTTGTGGCTGTTTGTGGTGAAATTTTACGGCCTGAAGGATTGCCTCTTTTTGGTGAAGTTCATTAAACGATTGAAGACCGACCAGAATCCGGCCGGCGGCTAAGGGATGTTCGCCCAAACTGTACAAATGCCCCCGGATGGATGGCAGTTTCCCCAGATCATGGGACAAGGCGGCAATGATGGTATCCGGCATAAGATAAGCGGTATCAGTTTCCCGCAGCAGCTGGACCACCTGTTCAGCCACATTCAGGGAATGATCAAGCAGGCTTGTTTGACCAAGCAGGGTGTAGGTGTTGGAATCCCAGGTGGCTTCCACATCACGACTGACATTGACGACGGATGAACAGTGACCTTCCGTGTCCAATAAAGACAAAAGATCACGGCAAACCGCCTGTTGCTGTGCGGCACGGTGTAATTGCAGAATATGCTTTTTGTAGAACTCCTGTATCCGTGCATTCTGGAATTCGATACACACCTCTTCGATTGCCTCCACTACCGGATCATCCCGCCAGAGTGGCGCCAGATCAGCGATATCGACCTCACCGTTTTTAATCCACAGCTGAGATAAGTCTTGTAACAACACTTCCTTTTTGGCTACAGCAGGTTTTTTCTCTGACCTACCAAGAAGCAGCCATATTGTGCCGGCAAAAAACGTTATTCCCAGGCCAAGGATGGTGTTGATCTCTGTGGCAGTCATCCCACCCCCCTCCCCTCTTCGCCTGACAGATCTTCTTGATAATCGTCCCACTGTGGTCTGATTTCGGGAAAGATCACCTTGAGGTCAGCCGTGGGAACATCCGCTGTGATTCCCCGATAAATTCCCGAATAAGTCGTCATGAAGAACTGCCGGGGAGCCAGGTTCAACACTTCGGTGTGCTTAACCCGTACATCCTCGGTCTCCCGGATGGCCAGCCCGCCACCCACGGAGATAACCGGGCTGAAGACCCGTTTTTCACCAAGATGATCCGAGATATAGGTGGCAGTCTTGGCATCCGGCACCCGCATAAACAATTTGGTATTGCAGTTATCCAGAATGGTATTGGCTCGATCCTGGCCAATCTCGGCATAGAGTTGACTCACCGACTGGCAATAACCGTGGATATAGACACCTGCACCGCCGGCCTTGGCAAAGAGCTCTTCAATCCCGTCATAGAGAACGGATTGGGCCTCGTCGATATGCAGGGCCAGAGACGGAAATATCTTTTTATCACTGGAGAACCTGCGACCGACAAACGCCTGGATGTTCGAGGCAATAACCTTCCCGGCGGTATAAGCCGCCCGTTTGGTGAGCAAGGAGCCAAGCTGGACAATAAGAATAACGCCTTTATCTTGCTCCAGGCGTCTGATGAAACGGTTTTCGTTGGCCTGGCCGAGAATCTGTCCGACATTGCCGCTGGTTAATTCCGTCAGTGCCACCCGCAGCGAGGAGGCAACCTTGGAATGGTAGTCGGCGGTCGAGGCGATGATCCTTCGTAAATTCAGGGCAAGCTGTCGGGCCTGTGGGGAGTTAATACCTTCGATTTTTTCTTTGAGCTTCTCCAGATCCGCATGACTGATATTGTTTTTGACATCGTTGAGATTGAAATCCGGTTTTCTATTATTCGCTTCAGCCAGCAAGATAAGGGCCTGGACCACCACCAGGCTGATTTCGTAGGCAACGGAGAAGAAATAAGGCTCCCTGCCTACCGCGACACCGGCGGTAATATGGGCCACTATTTCCTCGACCATATAATAATGCGACAGCGGATTAAAAACCGCACTGTATTGGGGAAAGACAGGGGTAAGCAGTATCAAATCCTCCTGTCTGCGAGTATCGAACGCCACCTGGACAATTTTCGAGAAAAGTTCGTTGTCACCCTTGGGATCGATGACGACCACTGAATACCCCTTGCGAATATCCTGCTCGATGATTCCTTCCATGGTGCGGGTCTTCCCCACCCTGGTTGTCCCGAAGCACCAGAAATGTCCTTTACGGTCATCATCAGGGAAGCCAAGTGGTAGTATCTTGTCTGGATGATCCAGATGAAAGCCGTCGCCTATTTGGGTATATGGCGGAGCATTTGGTTTTTTGGACTGTTGTCTCCAGATCAAGATTTTTTACCCACTGCGATCTTTCCTACCGTAACCTGAATATGCTCCCGCAATTCCCTTGATACGGTCAAGATTACCTGTTTTGGTAAAAATCGGCCGGCTTGAACAAAACTCTTATGGCCGACATACCGTTTGGCGCAATACAGCGTTATCTTTGTGGAAGTGCCAAGCTGTTCTCTTAACAAAGCGGTCACCAGATTCTTTGATACACGATCAACGATTACCTTGACCCGTGTGCTCCCCCCCATTTTTACAGACTCAACCCGTCGCAGATGAAATGCCCGTCTTTGGCCAACCGCCAATGTATGTTGTTCATGCACCCCGACACGATTCATCGGACACTCGGCTATGATTGCCAGGCCTTTTTCAATCTCAATCTCCACCAGGAAACCATCACTGTTTTTACGGATGATATCCCCCCAGCGCAGCTCATGTTCCAATTGTTTATAGCGAGTCACTTCATGCAGGCAGGCAATTCTGGTAAAATTCCGATCCAGTGCCCTCTGGAGAGTATTCCATCCCCGCATGGACAGAAAATCAAGCTGATTTTGCACAGGAATACCTGACTGCTTGGCATAGTGTAGCGCCTGCAGATAGCCATCACCAAACAGGACAACAGTCCCTGCCCCATACCAGCGAGACAGCATAGTCGAAAAGGTCTTCTCGATCTCGGCGACAACCTGACCTCGGCTGAGGCCATATTTATCGACGAAGGAATTGATGATTTCGTTATATTGGGTCTGCATATTTGCCGGATGTTATTTTCCCCTCCTACTATCTCTTTCCGGCCATGTATGCTTTTTTGAGGAATTATTTTCATTTTTTGCTGCTTTTTATGTGGAAAAAGTGAAATCTCCTCCAGAATTTACCGCGAAAAATTATTTTCTTGATTTCTTGCAAAAAAGGATATTTATTTGGAACATATACCTCCACTTAATTTAATTAAGTAATCCCTTCCGGGAAAATAACTGCGGCTTCATGGTATATTTCGATGAATGACCCAGTGATTTTTGTACCCGCCATATGAAATCTGCAAGAAAAGTTTAATCACATTTGTGAACCTCTTTTTGGGATGATTTGCATATGGCCCCCCTTTTTTTCCATCGACAAGACAAATCCGTCCGGACAAATCCCATTCAGAAAAACAGGAAAAGTTTAATCGCATTTGCGAACCTCTTTTTTGTGGATGAATCCCTTTGATTTCTTTTGTCGATGATTCTCCATAGCACACAGCAATAGAACAACACCCCCACCCCATCAACGGGAGAAAAACAACTCTCCCTCCATGGGCATAGTTGCCTTCTCCCATAATCTTCAAGATATCTTCAAGATGAAAGGAGAACAACCATGTCAACACTCACAGAAAAGATTCACGAAATCAACGAATTGATCAGGAGTTTTGGTCGTGCTGCTGTACAGAAAATCGACTTTGGTGGTCAAATTCGCTATGGATATCGACCGCAATATGTCTTTGACGCAGTAAATCAAATCATAAAACCGGAAAACTGGCGTTATGAACTGATTAAGGAAGAGATTTTTGAAAATCAGGCTGTCGCGGAGGTAAAGCTATTTTTGAAAACCGATGCCGACGAATGGTTTTGCAAGGGGTCACACAAAGGGCAAATGAACATAGTGAAAGGCAATGTAGGCGATGCTCAGAAAGGAGCAATCACCGATGCACTGCAGAAATGTCTCTCCCTTTGCTCTATCGGACAAGATTCCTATCGAGGCTTACTTGAGACTGTTTACAATTCACGCAGTCCGCAAGGTCCCTCGAGACAATCTTTACCGAAACACACCCCGCAATCTCGACCAACCCTTCCACCAAAACCTGAAATGACGCAACCAACACTACCATCAACTAACCAGTCTCAACCGGCTCCACCATCAGAACCTGCTATTTCTGCTTCCCTGCCCAAGATTGACGGTATCACCTATCAACATCATGACAGTATTGTCATAGCAATGGGCAAAGTCTTTGATAAGAAGGAGTTATTAAAAGCGGTAGGATTCAAATGGAATAAGGAGCAGAAAAACTGGTACAAAGATCTAACAACCCATTAATCTTTAAACCCATTAGGACTGACTCTAACATAGCCTGTTTACATCGTTTTAACCACCCAACGAGGGAGCAACACTTTTCCCTCAAGGGAAATCCGTGTGTTCTCCCGCAAATTTTTTCATTTTTCTGGAGAAACATCATGGATATCAAAAACACACTGCTTAGCGGATTACAAAAATTTGCCAACCAGCACACCCTGACCACTCTGGGTGACCGAAACAGCTACCTTGGCGCATCTGATATTGGATACTGCCCGCGAAAAGTAATTCTCGACCGCTTACATCCCGCTGAACATGACCTGGCCACCTTGCTCCGTTTCCAAAGAGGACACATGGCCGAAGATATTGTCGCAAACGCGATGACCGCTGCCGGTTATACTAATTTCGACCGACAGGTTGAGGCTATTGCCGGCGGGAATACTCCCATCAGGTGCCACATTGATTTTGTGTTCAATGCACCGAAACTAAAAGCCGTACTCGAAGTCAAATCGGTTAGTGGTATCCCTGACGGGCCGTATAGCTCCTGGGAATCGCAACTTTACATGCAGATGGGCGCGTTAAAAGAACAATTTCCTGATTACCAGATCAAAGGTGCGGTTCTGGCCATTGATTTAGGAAGCGGTGATATTGGTTTTTTCAACGGTTATGCGCCAGACGAGATTTTGTACCAAGGATTGAAAGACAGGGCGGCATCCATCTGGACGGATTATCAGTTCATGATACTCGGCCACCCGAAAAATCCACCAACCGAACCCAGCCCGCTGTGCGGATATTGTACTAACTTGACCACCTGTCCCAGATTTGCCGCCAAAGAGGTTCCAGATCTGGAAGACTGTGTCACCAAATTACGATATTTGCTGGAACAGGGCAAGGCATTGGACAAACAGATTGAACCCATGAAGGCCAATTTACTGTCAATAGTGAGTCAGGCCGGACATGCCATCAAAGTCAACAACACCATCCTTTCTAAAGCAGTTCGCTCACGGCAACATACCGATACCGGACGCTTAACGGCATTTTTAGCGGAGATGGGCCATACGATGGAAGAATTTCAAGAATCAAGCTCGTATTCATTCCTGGATATTAAAACCGCTAAAATGACAATCCCAAGAAACCAAAAAGCGGCATAAACCAACCACCCATAAAGGAGAACAACATGAACAAAGCAATGGTAATCGGCAACTTAGGCAATGACCCGGAAATTCGTTACACCCAGAAAGGTGCTGCCGTGGCAACTTTTTCTGTCGCTACTACTGAAAAGTGGAAAGATGCGGACGGAGTACAACAGGAGCATACCGACTGGCACAGAATTGTCGCCTGGAAAGGATTGGCCGAAATTTGCGGAGATCACCTCAAGAAAGGCTCGAAAGTCTATATTGAAGGCAAGATACAAACCAGAAAGTGGGAAGAGAACGGTATTATCCGTTACACCACTGAGATTATAGCCAAGAGCATGGAAATGCTTGGTGGTAAAAACGAAAAAAAGGAAACTGCCTCGTCTTCGGCTTCTCAGGGAAATAATGTCGATACCCCACCAGCGCCGGACACGGAAGTTCCATTTTAGTGACTTAGAAATTCTTTTCTTGCTTCTTGGGAAAGAATTTCGTGAAGGAACTTACACCCGTGCTTTGCGGGGGTTAGTATTTTACTCCTGAAAACAACCAGTACACCCACCAGGGGCAAAACATCCCCTGTCGGGAGTGTCTCGCCCTTTTATTTTCAACTGAGAAGGAAACAAGACATGGCACGACTCGCATCTCAAGCAAAAGCAGGATTCTATCCCACACCGGATAGTGTCGTATCCCTGCTGAAAACAAAAATTTCTTTTGAAAAAGACGCACGAGCATTAGACCCTTGCTGCGGGTACGGAAACACGCTGTCCCGACTGGCAAGCCCCGACACCATAACTTATGGCGTCGAGCTTGACCACCAGCGAGCCACGAAAGCTAAATCACAGCTTTTCAAGGCAGTATGGGGTGATGCACTTACCGAGGCAAAGATATCCACTCAATCCTTCGGCTTGCTCTATCTCAACCCTCCCTACGATACCGCACTCAATGCAGACGATACATTGGCGAGAAGACTGGAACATCAGTTTTTACGCTTTTATATCCGGACATTGCAGATTGGCGGCATTGTCGTTTTTGTTATCCCCTATTATGTGCTGAAGCATTGCGCCAGGACACTGGCCCGGAATTTCAAGCTGCAGGTAGTGGGGTTTCCAGACGAAGATTTTCACACTTTCAAACAGTGCGTTGTCTTTGGCGAGAAGAAAATAGCGGTAACAGAGGAAAAAGCCAAAGCAACCCAGCAACATCTGGAAGAAATGGCCGCCATGACACCGGAGGAATTTCAAAGCGACATATGGCCCCTGGAAACCATGGCCCCAATCGTTATTCCGAAAGCTGACAAACCGGTCAACTTCCGAATAGATCGCCTCGATCCACTCGAAGCAATTCCGGTGATCAACAAGGCCGGGATTCTGCAAGATGTTTTGCAAGAACTTATCCCTCGCAAAAACAATATGATCCGTCCATTGACCTCCCTTGCAAACGGCCATCTGGCCCTTATGCTGGCAGGAGGCTATATGAACGGAGCCATGGAAAAAGATGGCCGGCAGTTGGTTATCAAAGGTGTTATCAAAAAAATCGAGACGATTGTCCAGGTTCATGAAAACGACACCGGCGGCGGTTCGATCACCACCAAAGACCAATACATCCCGACCGTCAAAGTCATTGACATGCAAACTGCCGAATTGATTACCGTGCAGTAATCCTCATTCAACCATCATCAAAACCTTACGGGAGAAATCACATGACAACACCATACCTCATCATTAAATGTGTTGGATTCGTCTGTTATGCCAACGCCCTGATTGTAAGAAGGTCAGACCAGGGATACCAAGGCTGTCTGTTGAGCCTTATCGGTTCGCCTTCCCATATAAAGGCCATGTCCGCGCTCATTTATAGCGGCGATGCTGTTTGCCGGGTGTCCGACAATAATGACGAGTCAGCAGACCTTCTTTTTTCCGGCTCAATCCGTACCTGCCGCACCCGCAAGATCGGTGAGGTAGTGAACAAAGTGCTGGTTGCAACAGGATTCAACGAGTCTTCTCTTCACGCAACTGTCTTTGGCCCTGATCTGCCTACCGTGCAGGAACGAGCCTTCCGTCGTATTGATAAAGCAACCACCATTCCGCTCAAACCACAATGGCAAGAGTGGCTCTGGGAGAAAATGATATGCCCTGAAAAACTTTTTAGCTTCGGCGACGAGGCTTTCCAGGAAGCGTATCTTGTAACTATCCCAGGCGATGAGACCTTAGAATCGCGTGTGCTGGAAGCAATCAAGACCGGAGAGATACAGTAGCTGGAAGGAACCAACGAATCCGACAACCTAACCCAGACAGGGGGAGAATATTTCCCCCCAAGGGGCCATATTCTCCTCTGTCCAAGCATTAAAAAGGAGAAATATGGCAGCTATCACCGATATTGTCGAACCAGTCGTTGACGGACAAAAAACCGTCAAACTGGCCGAGTTTCTTGATGAATGGGGCGATATGCTCAAGGATCAAGTCATGCAGAACATGAATCCTGTTTATTCACTGAAAGCAGAAGATGATTGGGATGCACAGGCCAGAGAAAAGTTACAGCAATTACTGCGCACACCGTTCGAGTCACAAACCAGAAAAGGCATCTTGCCGGTAGCCAGGTCTTTTTTCAAGGAAGATCACAAGGCAGCCTTCCTGGTTGGTGAGATGGGGACGGGAAAAACTTTTGTAAGTTTAGCCGTTGCCCATCTGATTCCTAAAACACATAAACGCATCCTTATTCAATGTCCCGGCCACCTGGTCAAGAAATGGATACGGGAAGCACAAGATACCATCCCCGGATGCAACTGCATCAACCTCAACGGGAAAAGCCTCGATCTGCTCATCGCAGGTAAGCTCACGTCAACAAAACCTGTTGGCATGGAGATTTGGGTAATGGGCAAAGAACGGGCTAAATTGCATTTCCAGCGTGTTCCCCAGCGGATCGCGATTCTTGGCAGGCAATGTTGTCCTGAATGCGGTGGGCAGATAACAACCGACAACGAGAACAACAAATGTATACCGTGCGAACATTGCAAGGCCCCGATGTGGATGGCGGATGGAACGAAAGCCCGCCGCTATGCCAAGGCCGAGTTTATCAAGCGGTATTTTCCCACCAGGAACTTTTTCGATCTCCTGATACTCGACGAGGTGCATGAACTCAAGGGTGGCGGTACTGCCCAGGGTCAAGCAATGTCCTGTCTTATCGCTCGCTCAAAGAAGGTGCTGGCACTTAGCGGTACTTTGATGGGCGGATATTCTTCGAATCTTTTTTATCTGCTCTGGCGGATGTTCCCTCGTCAGATGAAAGCAGGTGGCTTTGAGTATGGCAGGTCAATGCATTTTGCGGAACGCTACGGCGTTGTGCAACGCACTTATGACAGTAAGGATGTCAATGCAAGTCTCAATGTTGCCAGTATCGGCCGAAAGCTCGGAAAGTCAAGGGTCAAGGAAGCTCCGGGAATATCACCCCTGTTACTGCCTGATCTGCTGCTTGAGCATTCGACCTTTGTTCGTCTGGCCGATGTCAATGATGCATTGCCGGAATACGAAGAAATCATCGTTCCGGTAGCATTGGAACCCGACCAACAACAACCGGAATATGCCCAACTCTCCCATGATCTCATAGGTGCCACCAGTGCGGCATTAGCGCGTGGCGATATGCGGCTTATGGGCAAAATGATTCAATCCTTGCTGGCGTATCCCGATGGATGCCGGAATGAGGAAATAATCACCTTGGAGATTGCTGGAAGTGAGACAGTCGTTGCCTCTGCACCCGGCCTGAAAATTGACCTGTTGCCCAAAGAAGAAAAGTTGCTGGAGATTATAGCGGCTGAAAAGAAACAAGGGAGAAAGGTAGCGATCTTTCTCGAACATACCGGCACCCGGGATTTGATTCCTGTCTTAGAGGAAAAACTTCAGAAGAATGACATCAAACCTCTGGTCCTTCGCAGTCAAAGTGTCAAACCGGAGAATCGAGAGGATTGGCTCAAAAAGCAGGTTCAGACGGGATGGTACGATTGCCTTATCAGCAATCCCAACCTAGTGAAAACCGGGCTTGATCTCCTGGAGTTTCCAACAATCATCTTTTTTCAATGCGGCTATTCAGTCTTCACGCTCAGACAAGCCAGCCGAAGGTCATGGCGTATCGGGCAAGACCTGCCGGTACGGGTATTTTTCATGGCCTATTCAAAGACCATGCAGGAAAAAGCTCTGTCGCTCATGGCGCAAAAGATGGAAACATCGCTCGCCGTAGAGGGCGAGTTATCAGATAAAGGGCTGGCCGCATTGTCTGAATCAGAGAACAGCATGATGTATGAACTGGCCAAGGCTTTGACCGGCAAGGTTGCGGTCAAGGATATGAGTGAAGCATGGACCAGATACCGGCAGCGTGAGTTGCTGAGTAATCTGTCCATGGACGATGACCAGGATGTCACCATTACCACCACAACCACCATGAGTACAGCTGCCGGCAGTACAGCGACGATCACAGAAAAGTATGTTGTTCGCGGGACTGTGTATGTCAAGAAGGCCGGAGCCATCGCTTATGTCGACAACAACCGCTTCGATCTGAAAGACGGATTTGTTTTCTGGTCCGGCAGAAAGATAGGTTGGTACGACCGACAAGGTTGCGGTGCAATCAACGACAAGCCGATTCGTATTTATAGGCCTGAACAATGCAGGCATTTTGTCCTGGCTGAGATACGCAAAGCGGCATAACCCATTTACCCGACTCATTTACCCAACCCATCAAGGGACAAGACAAACCCCTTTTATGGGAGAAGTTTTGTTCCTTTTTACTATGGAGGAAAACTTATGCATACGTCAGAAATCGAAATGATGGCTGCGCCATTAGAAGTCGATGTTACGGAAAAGCCGATCAGGATTGAATTGCCTGCGCAGTTACGCGCATATGCGGACACTGCTGACAATGGAGGTACTTGCCCTTGGTCTTTGAGGGAAATGCTCAGACAGGCAGCAACCGAGATCGAAAGGTTGCAGAGAATAGTAAAAGGTAATGATCCCGTCGCTCTGTTACGAGAGATATGGAAACATCATCAGCCGGTCTATCTCTTTGAGACCATCTCTGACCCGACCGACCATACTGAACAGACCGACACACAGGTAGATCGTCAAGATCAAGATTAGCCAAGCATACACCAATCCACCCATCAAGGGACAAAACCTCCCTGACGGGGAAGTCTTGTCCCCTTTTTTTATTCACGCCAAGGAGACAAGACCATGATTGTCAATTTAGTAAGAAACATGCGGGATACCGCAAAAAGAACCGACAAAAACAACCTCGGGCATTGCATCCTGCTTTTTCTGGCTGCAAATGAAATAGAACGCCTGCAAATGAAGCTTTCTATGGCAGAAATCCGTGGTAATCAAACCACCAGGAGCAAAATAACACCTCTGTCGTCGGCAAAGTCTTATCCCTCTTTAATTCATAGGAGGAGATAGATCATGAAATTATTCATCCAAGACGAACAAGGACAGTACGTCACCGCGACAACCCGCGATATTATTAAAGAGGCCCGCAGCCGTACTCGCTCCACACTGAAAAGAGGGGCTGAATTTATCGGCAGTTCTCAGACCGCAAAGGAAGCAATAGCCTCAAAAATATTTTCCTACCAACATGAGGTCTTTTGTTGTCTATTTCTGGACACCAAAAACTGCATTCTGGCGTGGAAAGAAATGTTCCAGGGGACTATTGATGCGACAACAGTTTACCCTCGTGCAGTGGTTAAGGAAAGCCTGCGGCTCAATGCGGCAAAGGTTATCCTCGCTCACAACCACCCTTCAGGTAACGCTGATCCATCGCAACCAGATATTGAGTTGACGCGAAAATTGAAAAATATCCTGCAGATTATCGATGTTAGAGTGCTGGACCATATAATCGTCGGGGACGAGATAACATCCTTGGCGGATTTGGGTATTCAGTTTTAGGGTAAATCCGCGCTAGCGATGTCAACCCAATATCAAGCAATACCAACCCATGTCAATCCAGGGGGCAAAACGACCCCGTGGGGGAAGTCTTGCCTGTTGATTTTCAATCTCACAAGGAAACACGATCATGATAGATCAGAAAATAATCAATAAACTCCAGAAACTACTTGCTCTGTCTGCAAGTGATAACGAAAACGAATCTGCCCTTGCCATGAAGAAGGCCGAGGATCTGATGCGTGAACATAATCTGTCCGTTGCTGATGTAGCTCTTGACGGCAGTGGCGCTCATGTTGGTTCCGCCGAGGTATGTGGACTGACCAGGACTTGCCAGACATGGGAAGCCTCCCTGGGAAACTTCATTGCCAAAACCTTTAATGGCCGGGCAATCCGTACCAGAAACAGCAACGGTTGGAGTTTTACTTTTGTGGCCGGCCAGACAGATTTGATCATTATCACTGATCTGTTTGAAAGACTGCGCACTACCATCAAGCGAATGAGCCAGGCTTATGTCAACAGTGCAAAGGGTTTTACCAGAACCCACGGCAAATCCCTGCATAACAGCTATCGCCTGGGAATGATTAATACGATCGTCCAACGACTGGAACGTCTGAAGGAGAACACTGCCCCGACTGATGATCGTAATGCCTTCGGGATGACCGGTACCGCATTGATGGTGATTAAAGATAAAGCAGTTGACCAGCGGGTTAGTCGGCTTTTTCCACGTTTAAAAACAACAACATCAAGAGCCAGTCGTGTTGATGGCAATGCCTACCAGCAAGGTATGACTGATGGCAATAATGTCAGTCTGCACCAGTCTATAAACGGCAAGCCTTCCGCACCTCTTGGTCTAAAGAGGTAGATTATGAAAACAGATAAAACTGTGTAAAACCAAGCCACACTCAATAAGCAGTCAACCTATCAGGGACAAAACCTCCCTGACGGGGGTCTTGTCCCTCTTTTTTTTATAATCTCAAAGGAGACACGACCATGACCGCACCTACTTTCATGACCAATGACCTGATCGTTCAACACGCTTCTGCTGCTGGTGCAACCGAGCCTGTAGATAAAGTATCCAGCCGTTACACCTTCGTTCCCACCTTGGATGCGGTTGACCTGCTGCGTGATGCCGGCTGGTTTCCGATCAAGGCGGAACAGAGCCGCACCCGTATCCAGGACAGGCAAGGATTTCAGAAGCATTGCATTCGTTTCACCCGGAATGAAAACTTGCAAATGAATATAAAAGATGAGCGAGTTGATCTGGTTCTCTATAATTCTCACGACCTGGGCAGTTCCTTCAAGCTGATTGGTTCAATTTGGCGATTGGTCTGTGGTAACGGTTTGATGATCGCCTCGGATTTTGCCAACTTCACCCATCGGCATGTCGGATTTAACCAAAATGATTTCGTTGCATCAGCTGATAAGATCACCGCTGCTGCAACTGTCATCAACGACCAGATGGATTATTTGAAAGGCATCCAGCTGGGCTACGACGAGCGGATCGCCTACGCTGCAGCAGCTCACCGGCTGGTATATGAGGATATGGATAACGCGCCTATATCTCCGGAACAGTTGTTGACACAGCGCCGCTCTGCCGATGGCAGCAATAGTCTGTGGACAACATTCAATAAGGTCCAGGAGAATATCATCAAAGGCGGAGTTAAAGGCAAAATCCATGGAGAAGATGGCCCTCGAAAAGTCACGACCAGAGCGGTAAAAGCCCTTGATCGCAATATCAAGCTGAACCAGGCTCTTTGGGTATTGACTGAAAAGATGGCGGAATTGAAATCCATGTCGATTGCCGCATAACAATGTAACCACAGCCGTCTCCTTCGGGGGACGGCTTTTTTTTGGATGTTTATTATATCTTTTGTGCTATACAAATGTATGGATATTTTTTTAATATATTTTATAACTATTTAGTTGTATATTTAGTTATATATTAAGATATATAAATTGATTACAAATAATATATACAAGTTGATCTTTACTACAGGAAAACACGATGAAAATAATAATACTCAACCAGAAAGGCGGTGCTGGGAAATCAACGATTTCCACAAACATGGCCTATTGTCTGGCGATGTCGGGAAAGAAGACGCTTCTCATCGATATGGATCCCCAGGCACACAGCTCTGTTATCTTCTGCACGGACATTCCCAGAAATCAAACAGTCAATGAACTGCTGTCGAGCAAATCGTTTAAAATTGACAATGTTATTCGTCAAGCGGTGCTCGGTGATAATGAAGAGCCAGTCGAAAATCTTTTTCTTATTCCTTCCAATATCCATCTGGCCATAACTGCCGAGCAGATCACAACGAAAATCCACCGGGAAAAGCTTCTCCATAATCATTTGAAAAAAATCGAAAAGGATTTCGATTTCATCATCATCGACTGTCCACCAACAGTTAACGTCCTCACGATCAATGCAATCTATACCTCCGACATGATTTTGATCCCGACTATTTACGGACGGTATTCCCTGGATGGTATTGCCGATCTTTTTCGGTCGATCGAGGATGTGAAAGAATCCAGTGACTTTAAATATATGATTTTGAGAAATGCTCGTGACTCCCGCAACAAGCTCTCCAATGTATTTGTCGAAGAACAGTTGGAACCGTATAAAGAAAATCTGTTAAAAACCGTCATCCGCAGAAATGAAGCCATTAACCAAGCGCAAATGAGCAACGAACCTGTGATGGTTTTCGACCCAAGATCTTACGGTGCCGAAGATTTCAAAGAACTTACCGAGGAAATTCTCAGTTATGGCAACTAAAAAAATTACCGGACAATCCAAGCTGGCTCAAACAGTTGAGTCAAAAACTGATTCGGAAGATCGTCTCGATTTGGTGCCATCAAGAAAAAAACCATCGTTGAAGGCATACCGACTGTATGACGATGATATTGCCAGGCTTAAAGAGATTACCGCGACGATGAACAAAGAGAGTCACCGGCACATCAGTGAAACTGCTGCAATTCGTGCCTTGATAATGTTTGGGACGAGTACAACGGGAGAAAGGCTGTTGAAAGCGTTACGGGAAACGATATAGATTTGTATGTGTACTGTGCTATACAAATGTATAGACGATATCTAAATGGACTCCGACCGCTGTCCAACTCTATAGGAGATTTCCGCATTCTCCTCTATGGTCATTATCGAATTGCCTACATGATCACGGAAGATTTATTGACATCTTGGGCGTTTTTCACGGGGCCGCGGGAGGAAGCGGCTCCGTTTCAGTGCTGTCTAACGGTGCTCCACCGCCACCACCGCACCACCCGGCAGCACTAAAACGAAGCCGCTTATAGATGCCCGCCCACCCTTACACTCGAAGTCCTATGGGTAGCGCGACCGGGTGCAATGTACCGCTCCAAGGGGTACGGGCCGGATTGGTCAGTGGTGTGGTCGGTTGCCACTATTTTGTCGCTTCGCGAAGGTAAAAAGGAGGAATCATATTTGATATTCGTGAGTTAATTGGTAAGGTGTTTCCCTATTCACTGAAAATCAGGAGAAGGGGTCGGTGATTATTACCACGAATCTTGCTTTTACCGACACAGATGTTCGGCGATCCGGTGATGACGGCGGCTCTTCTCGATCGTTTGACGCATATTTCTATGATTTGGGCTTACACTCCCTCTTGGTGAGTATTTTTATATATGATAACGTCCGTTATCATATATAAAAATACTTGGAAACGTATTGCTAAAATCAGTCCGGAACCACGCTATATTCCCTATGAGTCTGGTCTGTTTTACACATATTGGTCAGGACGCGATCTTTTTGAATAGTGTTGAGGTTTAGCCACCCATGGCTCAATCCCCGTATTATTGCACCAATAGACTCTTCCATCTTTGATCCAGAAGTGACTACAGCAGTCTTGGTTTTGCCAAACTGATGGATGTAGCGTCGGTCTTCCAGATGTGTTTTTTCTTACTGTCCAATGGGGCTTATGGACACTTTGAAGAGACAATGAAATAACTTTTCGACATCCGCAAGGACATTGGAATAGGGTCCAGAGAGGTTTATTTTGATAAATGACTATTATAAAGTCATTTTTTCTAACAGCATCATTCCCCGGTGTCTTATCAACAATTATTATTGAATTGTAGTGAACCGTCGGTACTGGTTGTTCACTTTCATGTTTTGGATCGCCGGACTTTTCTCGGGATGGTTTTTTTCTGCAGATATTTTCAAAAAAATCTTGAAGCCATTTAATCATCCGCGCAAATTTCTCCCAGTGAAGGCATTTCTAATCTATATTTTCCTTCCTTCCTCAATAATAGCATTCGGTTGCGACAATAGATACAATCCGGGTTATCTGCAGGGGCATTGCTGTGAAAACTCATGTGCACAAAATCAACCCATATGTTGTCCTGCTGCAAATCAGTCGGAAGGTTTCTGTAAGGCTTGACAAGATTCATGAATGTTGCAACCGCGATATCTGCCGTAGCACTTGTAAAAGGTCCCACTCCAGGGGCTTGTTCACCTCCACCTATTAAATAATAGTCTCGTTCGAGTGTGATAGCGTCAAGTTTTGCCAGACTAGGATTGTCCTTGATGGCTTGTTCATATTTCAGTTTTTGTTCTGTAACAACTCGCTGACAGCGGAGACATGAACCGTATTCAGGCAGTATGCAACTAATGCGCCCCCGATGATCTCTTAGATAAGGATCCCCGTCAGAATCAAAATCGATTTTACCTGTTAAGCCGACATCGATAAAGACCTGGGCATGATAGTACATTGCTTGGTTCATGATATTCCTGCCCGCTTGATCATCGGTGCAACCAAAGATTACATCTGCACTTGAAAGTGCATCGATAGCTTCATCAGATTCATTTAAAAAGGTAGCGAAGGCCGAAACAGAAATATCCGGTCTGATGCTTGAGATATAATTTGCCAAGGACTGAGCCTTGTTTTTGTTTATATCCTTGGAGCAATACCCACGCACCCGGTTCATATTGGTCTCTTCGAGAAAATCACCATCAATGAGTATCAATTCTCCGACACCGGCGCGAGCTAATAGTGTCGCAAGCGGGGATCCGGTCCCGCCTACACCCACTACAACCGCACGCAATGATTGAAGTTTAGCATTAAATGGTTTGCCAAACGCCGTTTCCTGGCGTTTTAGGCTTTCAACTGATTCATGCGGGATTGAAATACCATGAATTTCCATCTTATCACTGACAACGCAAATATGACGAACTTTCAATATCTTGTTGGGGTCAATTCCTTGACGGATTCTCGCATGCCATTTGTTATCAGCCAGCAACATCGTAACCAAAAAGGAATGGTCGGTATTGCATCCGGCAAGACCATGTAAGATATTTTTTTCATTTTCAGTATCTTGGGCAGAGAAATCGACATGCTTGTGTGGATGGCTGTGCGCGAAGCCAAGTTCGAGGCCTTCGGTCTCGCATCGAAAGTATAATTCCGGAAACTTCCGTAGATTAATCTTAATGTGTGTAGAAGAACTTTCTAATATCCAATCTCCGGACATTTTGATTATTTCAACGACAAGGTAGCGGTCGGATGGCTGTTGCCCATCAACTTTTCTAGCCAGACGACGGAATAATACAATTGCACCTCGCTCATGGCTATTTGGATCACCATAAAGCCAATCTCGTAGTTCGCGGTCATGACTACCCAGCAAAGTGATACGATGTCCTGTCATTTGTTTGTGTCCGGTCTTTTCAAGGCCCATTCAATACGATCAAGAACCTTTTGGATGTTATCGATTTTAGGTCGCCAGCTTGTTGGTTTCCAATGACGCGACCATCGGCAATATTCCTTGCCGTTGTAATGGCGTGGGTCACCACCTCCTAAGACAGCAGCGCAAGGAATGGTTTTCCCATCAGTCCGAGCTAATGCAGGATGAACCCAAAACATATCACCGCCGCTTGTGTTATAATCAGCCGGAACGATCCATAAAACTTCAACCTGATCAAGCGTCTGGCC
This sequence comes from Desulfocastanea catecholica, assembly GCF_054657295.1. NCBI lineage: Bacteria > Pseudomonadati > Thermodesulfobacteriota > Desulfobulbia > Desulfobulbales > Desulfobulbaceae > Desulfocastanea > Desulfocastanea catecholica. The sequence continues at coordinate 28,179 of NZ_BAAHYZ010000026.1, read as the reverse complement.
CTCGTGACTATACAAGCCGGGAGAAAGTGGAAAATTTCTTATTGTTAGAAACCGTTGGCTTGGGTCTTCTTCAAACTCCAGTCCAACCTCCTTGAGGATATCGTAATCCTCGTCGGTAAGCAGAGCCATTAGCTACTTCCAGCATCCGAGCTGGATTCCTGAGTATAGAATTTTTCAATGCCGGGCTGACCCAAGTCAATTTTTTCATCTTTTTCTACAAGCTTACCCGATTTTCCCGATACTTTTATAAATAGGTCCATGCTTTCGGGTATTCCCGCTCCTACTCCCCGTACTTCACTTCCAGTGATAAACTGATTCGGCCATTCATAATTGATGTTCTCGATTTTAAATTTGTATTTTTTAGACATTGTTTACTCCTCCTTCATTGTGCTGATTAACTTTCTCGCGGACACATCATTGAAGATGATCGAGTACGTTTTGTTCTGACCTGGTGGTCCCTTTTCTTGATCATGATGACTCATTATTCAACTCCTAAATAATAGATTTTGATATCAGCTATCTGCTGGCCGTTACATATTTTTCTTTTGTTACACCTTTAAAAGGCTTGTTGTCGCTTTTTTGATCGATAAATTGACCGGTATCGGAATCTCTTTTAGTCCAACGGTCATTTTGAGGGTTGTGCACTTGGGTTCGATTCTTAACAGCGCCATGTCTGTGTCCGTCTCCGGTGGGTGGGTTCTTTGCCATCTTTTGTTCTCCGAAAAAGAAAAGTTTTATTAGAAATTCGCTAAACGATACTATGTTACTATATAGCGAACATTAAGATTGATGTCAATGGAAAATGTTATTGCATAGGTGAATATGTTGTTGTATCGTAGATCAACTACTAAAATTTGGAGGTGTTCGTTGGCTACCGTCGGAGACAGAATAAAACAAATCAGGGAAAAATGCGGATTGACTCAAGACCTGCTTTGCCAAAAGGCTAATATTAGCAAAGGTTTTTTAAGTGACGTTGAAAACGGTAAAAGGAATATTAGTTCCCAAAAACTTTTAGAAGTTGCCAATGTCTTAGGGGCCTCAATCGATTACTTGATGAAAGGGGAGTCGATAGAACCAACTCAAAATTATCCCATCACCATTCCCCCGGAACTATCTAAGGCAGCTGAAGACTGTGGAGTATCATATGCTGAAATATTAGACGTCTTGGCAGCGCAACGCTCAATTGTTGCTCGAAGAAGTACAAGTATGAAGAAGGAACTTTCAGTGGAAGAGTGGAAAAAACTTTTCGAAACAATTAAGAGAGTATTTGGTTAATGGCCACATCAAAACTCAATAATTCGCCGGTAATTTGGAGACTAGGAGTCTGTCGGATTTAGACTCATGCAACAAAAGCCAAAAAACGAAAAAATATCGTATCGATTTGATTTTACAGTATAAAGATTGACAATTTTCCAAATTTTTGGTTAGTTTTTGTGTAATTTTAACAAATTACATAGCGAGAGAAATATGCATCAGAAATTCATTCCCACCAGTAGAGAGCAGCGGTATCTTTTCCCGTCATCTATCCAAGACTGGCTACCGGAAAAGCATCTGGCCCAGTTTGTTGTCGATATCGTCTCCAAACTCAATCTGCGGCCTCTCACAGAAACATACGCCGGTAAAGGATTCAAAGCATACCATCCTGAAATTCTATTATCTTTACTTTTTTACGGTTATGCCACCGGGGTTTTCTCCAGCCGAAAGATCGAGAAAGCCACCTACGATTCCGTTGCCTTTCGTTTTATTTCCGCCAACACCCACCCTGACCACGACACCATCGCCTCTTTTCGTAAGCGATTTCTTGAACAACTGAAGCCGCTTTTTGTCCAGATCCTGATGATTGCCCACGAAATGGGTCTGTTAAAGTTGGGCAAAGTCAGTCTTGATGGCACCAAGATAAAGGCCAACGCTTCCAAACACCATGCCTTAAGCTGGGAACATGCCTGTAAACTGGAACAGCAATTCAAAGACGAGGTGGAGGAACTCAATCGGCTTGCCGAACAGGCCGATGCCGATGAAATACCTGAAGAAATGAATATTCCGGATGAACTTGGTCGTCGTGAAGACCGGTTGGCAGCCATAGACGAGGCAAAGGCCAAAATGGAAGAACGTGCGGCGCAAAGATTCGCGCAGGAACAAAAGGAATACGAAGAAAAAGCAGCTTCCCGTCGTGCCAAAGCTGAAGCGTCCGGCAAGAAACCTCGCGGTCCTGAGCCAAAACCACCTACGCCGGGTCCTCGCAAAAGAGACCAAGTCAATCTGACTGACGAAGAATCACGCATCATGCCGTCCTCTGACAAGGGATTTGTTCAGGCTTTTAATGCCCAGGCCACCGTTGACAATGCAACGATGATTATTGTCGAATCTCACATCAGCCAGGCTGCAAACGACAAGCAAGAAATTACCCCAACCCTTGCATCTCTGAACGAATTGCCTGAGGAATTGGGCAAGGTTGACACCATTCTGGCTGATGCCGGTTACTATAGCGAGGTTAACGTGGCATCTTGTGAACAGGCCGGAATTGACACATATATTCCACCAAATCGAGACCAGCATAACAAACCTCTTGTTGAGCGATTCATCGACCCTCCGCCTCTAACCGATAATGCCGCGCCGATTGACCAGATGAGGCAAAAACTCAAGACTCTTGAGGGCCGCAAGGTTTATGCGCAACGAAAAAGCACTGTTGAGCCGGTCTTCGGTATTATAAAAAATGTCTTGGGCTTCCGACAATTTTTCTTGCGGGGCCTGGAGTCAGTTTCCGGCGAATGGACACTTGTGTCCATAGCATGGAATCTGAAGCGAATATTTGCATTGAATGGCTAAAAATATGTCAAAAAACGAATCAACTTGAGCAAATTTCAACTCGAGTTGGCGGCTAAAGGCCGTACGTGCCACAATTATTGACAATTAAGTAAAATATTAAATAACTCTGTTAGATTTGGCCCTTAGGGGTAGGTTCGAAATCCGACAGACTCCTAGCAAAGGATCTTGGCATAAAAAAAGTCAACAATCCTGTGGAAGATATTCTAAAATTCTGTGAGAAAAGGATTAAAAAAATTCTCACAGAATTTCCTGATTGCAACACCCTGCAGGGACTACTTGCTACCGTAGCTGCTAAAATGAATACTGAATTTTTCGAGATTCGCAATGATGCAGATCTGGAAAATATAAAGTCACTCTTTGTCAGCAGGGGAGAAAAAATATTTGCCAATCTCGAAACAGAATTAAATGACGATGTTTTAGGGATCACGTTCAAGCGTACAAACTGTGAACCTTGGGAACGTCAATTTGCGTCAGTCATTGATTGCAGGGGAAATAAAGGGTTTCGGGTTTATTTTACCAAGTGGCATGAGATTGCCCATTTGCTCGTATTAACGGACCAGCAAAGACTGAAGTTCATGCGAACAAATTTGGAGCCTTCGAAGATAGACCCAGAAGAAGCCATGGTCGATAAGATAGCGGGCCGATTCGGTTTTTATCCACCATTTATTCAAAAAAATGCACATAATCGTGAATTAACTTTTGAAAGAATTGATGTGATGCGCGCTGAGCTTTGTCCGGAATCAAGTATCAAAGCCGCGTTGATCGGTTTCGTTAATGCCTGGCCGGAACCCTGCATTCTGGCTTATTGCAAATTAGGCTTAAAAAAAAGCGAACAAGCAAAATTGTCCCAGCAATTATTTAGTTTCACGACTGGACCGACAGCTTCATTGAGGGCAACTGAAATTTTTTTGAATCGAGCAGCCTTAGGAGCATCATTTAGAATCCATAAAAATATGCGAGTTCCAGAATCTTCTGTCATACGCACAATGTATGATGGGTATGAAGACTTTGCAGAAGCGCAAGAGAATCTTTCTTGGTGGGAGTCTAGTGATGGTAAAAAATTAAGCGATATCCCAATAGTTATCAGGTCGATGAGATACAGCGAGGGAGTATTTGCGATGGTTATTCCTTTGGAACCATAAGGGGATGCCTGAATAGAGCTATTAAGGACAACCTCATTCATTAGTAACGCCGAACAATTTCTAGAAAACGGATACTCTTCAATAATTGAAGAGTAATTTTGATTTGTTGACTCAGCTACGTTTTCATAAGCCCATGATTATTATTTCACAGCAGTTTTAGTGCTACCGCCATGTTGAGTAATACGAGGACGGCACTTGATCTTTACAGCCCCCCGTGTGAAAGAATCGTCCGAGGCCTTGCTCGACCAGACATAAGCTTCGCCTGTGCCAAGATGATTCATTTTCTCCGAAGTCAAGTCTCCGAGAGCGGCATTGGCTTTTTGAATATGCTTAAGCCATGCCGGGGAGTTGAATTTGTGCATTATGATCTGTGATGACAGTTCGATCAATGACACCGGAACTGACGGCGGATCTTGGGAGGCTACCATAATGCTGGTCCCTTTGTGTCGCATCTCGCGAACAACCTCTACCAGGCCGGACACAAGGTCATCGTTCTCAATATATTTGTGTGCCTCGTCAAACACTACCAGCTTGTTGAATGCCTTACCGAGGTAGGTTGCCTCGGAAAAGATTTGCAACATCACCACAAACAGTCCGAGGGCCTCGTCTTTTTCAATAAATTCATCTCGCAAATCGACGATGATCAACCGTCCCGGGCGAATCAAATCTTGAAGATGCTGGCTGTCATCAACATATTCGCTCGCGAAAAGCAGGCGTGTCTGGGCCAGATCCTTCAGGTGATCAGATAGACCGGAATTTGTGATCCCGTCACGAATGGCATCTAGCGTCAGATTGTCTCTAAGGCCTCGCATGATGAGATTGATCTGCCGCATATACATGCTCTGGCTGCCGATCGCTCCCATCAGGAATTTCCAGTGGGCGGCTTTCAGTTCAGACGCTGAGAAGGCAATGGACTGGACTTCTATGTCAGGGTATTCGGCTCTTCTCTCGGAAACTTTGTTGGAGGGAGTTAGTATCATCACATCTTTCAACGCTACCGGATTTGCTTTGTATCGCTCACGCAGAATGCGAATCTCTTCATCGACCGTGTTCGGCAGAATCATTGATGTAAACTCAGGCGCATAGTCCTGAGTCGGACTATAGTGGAAAATCACGGTGGCCAACGGGCTTGGAAGTACATTGATATGCTCAATCAGCATCGAAGACATCTCAATCACTGTACCCAGTGTGTAGCTTTTGCCACCCCCTTGAACACCAAAAAGGCTGATGGTGTGGGTATGGTTGAGGTCCAGGGCAATCTTTCTGCCGGATGCTTCTCCAATTAAACCGTACTGTGGCGAATCGCCATTAACGCCAAGCATGATGTCGTAGCTGACATTGCCGCCTGAGACCTGTGTCGTCACGGTCTCTTTAGGTTTTTTATCTTCGATCACAGTCAGTGTCTCTGATCCTACAACTGCAATTTGCTGATCCTCTCCTTTATCTTCCGCTGGATGAGCCTCAACCTTCGCCTTCTGCGCAGCAGTATCCGACTCGACCTGCTCATCATATTTAAAGTTATCAGCCATTGGTGGCATTTCTTCTGTAGCTTTGGCTTCAGCAACTTTCTTTATATCTTCTATCCGATCATCCCACAGACCATCCACGGTCCAGGACGTAGACCTATCCCGCTTGGGTGCGAGAAAACCTGCTTTTTCGAGCTTGGGAACACTCGGAATGAACTGCTCACTAAGTGAATGGGCCGCCGGCTCTTCTTCATTCTCAGCAGAAACGGGTCTGCGGCAATTATCCAACAAAGCATGAATGAGATCCTTGCCGATGCGGTGGAATTCAATGCCAACCTCGTTATCAGGGGCCTCAGTACCGTTCTTATAAAAATCAAAGATCAGAGCGCAACGCCTAAACTGAAGTGAATAGCCTTTCTCGATAGACTCCAATAGGCCTCGCGCTTCTTGCGCAGCCAATACATCAAAAATTCCATAACGCAGAGATCGCTCAAGGTAAAAACGAAGAATTTGGGAAAAATCACGACTCTTGAGCTGTCTGTCCGGCCGATCCGGTTTTTTGAGTGCGGGGTCAAAGTGCCGCTGGAGAATTCGCTCACTTTGATTGATCTGAGCAGAGATATCTTGCTTGAGCCTATTGAAATCAGCGAAAGTCATATTTTGCTGATAACATTTGACCTCTACCAGATTGCAGGTGACGGTTCTTTCAGCCAAGTCGAGATCGAACAGTGCTAGATCAGTGCGTTGAAGGCTGACGGCGTCACTCAGCTCTTCAGCACCTCCGCTGGACCGGTAAAGATCTGTATGGGCATCTAAGGGAACAATAATCTGATTATTCAAAGCACCCTGGTATTCAAGGTACAATCTGGCCAAAGCCAAACCAAGAGCCTCATCTTGCTGTGTAGAAGCGGAAATCAGTTTCAGAGCAAGTTGGCCGGAAAGAGAACGCAGATGGGCTAGTATTTGTACGGACTGATTGCCGTCCGCTGACAACCCATGACGTAAAAGGACTGGCTTTAACATGGCCTTGAGCTCGTCACTTGACCTCGAAGATATAATCAGATTGTGGGTGGCCTGTGAGCTGGCGCCTGGAACATAATCAATCAGATAATCTGGCCTGTTCTTCCTCCCGCCATGATCGAAAAACTCAATCCCCATATTCCTGTCAATGGTGAACACCCAATCGCTGACCTGGTGGACCTCATAGATCAATTCACGTTGAGCGACGTCCAGTCCAAGTGTCACAATCGGCACGGCCTTGAAGCTAGATCCCGATGTGGCCACCGAAGATATCGCAAAGCACAGGTGACGGCTTATAGAAGAAAGAAGATCAAAGCAGGCAGGTTGGGAATCCGAATTCAAAGAATGACCCACAACCGGGCACTTGTTCCAGTACGTTCCTGATTCATCATCTATAAACTCAGTATCAAAATTTTGTACCAACCCATGCAGAGGAGTAATCCCCAGAGGTTTCTCTGTGATGGATAGCTCCGCCGCTGGGAAAACATCCAGCAGAACACTGATGTGCGCCGGATACTCCTTGGCGTTGGTATGAAACTCTGACAGCGCATGTTTAGCCAGATTCAACTTTGAAAAGAGATGGCTGCCGGTAGAGATCGCAAAGGCATCTGCAGCCTCATTAATTGTTCCTCCCCGGCGAACCATCAACTCTAAAGATTCCCCCAAAACAGGGGAGTCCGGATCCGAAGAGAACAGGCGAATGTCATAGCGCAAGTCAGCGTGCTCATGCTTCTGCTGTAAGGCTAGCAAAGCATCTGCGATCACGGCACCAGCCCCAGGGTTAAAGATGTTCAAGGACAATTCGCGGACGTAAGGATGCTGAGATAGGTAACGCTCGATTTTGTCTGCGATCACCTTGCCGGAAATGTCCAAGCCTGCAGCGGAGGGCTCGGTCAAGCCGAGCGCGGAGCAGATCTCAGCCATCAGGCCTCGAGAATTCTCTTCCGTGGTGGGAGCGTAAAGCGCCCAAAATGGATTCAGGTTATCGACAGGAGTAAAAATGCGACCATCTTCGACGGGAATGGCTACCGGATAAGCTGAGGGCACCAATCCGTCTAAAAGCGCCGACCGGACATGGGAAATATGATCTTTTCCACCAGACTTAATCTTTTCGATCCAGTCCTTACCAAGTTCCACCCAACTTGCCAGCCACAATGCACGGAGGGGATGCGTTGGCGAAACCAGTACTGCCTCGCGATGCCTTCCACGGAAATCGGTCAAAACAACATGAATGGAATCGATGGCCAGAACATTACGCAGGGCTTGTAAATGCTGTTGCCGCTCAGCTCCCGTCGTCGTTTCGGCATGCCGCATGAGGTTACGAACCAGATCAAGATAGGCCTCTGCGTAAGCCAGACATTGCTTCTGGGCATCCCGAAAGGAGAGTCCCTGCATGATCAGTTCAGCGGTATCCTTGCGAACAATAGCAAATAATTCTTCGCGAGTAGCAAGGAAAGACGCCATAGCCGCCGATGACGGAAGAACCAGGCCAGTCTCTGAAGGGAGTTCTGCCGTATCCAAGTTGATTTGCATCCGCCATCCCGAGAGATGTTTTGGTTCGGCCAGTATTCGTTGTTCGATGGTTTTCAGCATTCGCGACAGTGGAATCTGAACTGCGCCTTCTCGTCCGAACTTTGCCAATAGGATTTCCTGGCGAGATGCCTTTTTCGAACGCCCACCTTCGGCCCACGAGACACCGGTCACAGCAACATCCGCAGGATCCCGTTCATCACCGAGCGCCGTGAGCTGCAACCGAAAAAAGGCATGTTCGAGACTTTGCTCTATCGGTATTGCCCGCTGCGGTGGATCTTCCTCTAGATTCCCACCTGGAAGAACATAGAACGGCTCGCTCTCATAGGTGTGCTTGGCCGTTTCCGACCCGGAATCTGATTCTAGGGGTATTGGATCTCCGTCAGCCGTCCAGGGAAGAACCCTTATAAAATGCCACCCTTCCTCAAATTCGAATTTGTTGAGCTTGGCGAGGTTGGTTGTGCATTGCAGGCGGTTAAGTGCCCAGGGTTTGACCTTCTTGGACTTGCCAACAGGTCCGTCATTCTGCGAAATGATCTGCACCGTAAAATGGTCAAGGCCGCTGACCTTGTTCGGATGTGGATTGACTGCAAAGACTACGTTCATCTTCCGACGGTCGTTGGGCACCAGTACCTGCTGCCCCATGAGTCGAGTCAGCTGGTTGTCGGTTTCATCCTCCAGCACCATGGGCAGATCGGTTTCCATTACAGTCAACAGGACTTTATCCAAAGAAAGCTCTTCCTGAAATTTCCACTTATCAAAAGAGATAGTCCACCAACTCTTCTCTATAGCGATGGCCGGTGTCCAAACCTCTGGCTCCTGAACATCATATTTCTCAAAAAAAGCGCATAGGCAGAATTCGATAGCCTTGTCATTCAGGCAAAGTTCGGCGATTCGTCCGCGGACTGATTTGTGCGAAATCATAAGGTTACGGACGCTATTCAGGTTTCGCATGATCTTCCCATTAACTATTCCGGGGTCAGCAAAGAGTTTGAAATCCGGGATCAGTATCAACTCATACAGACTGGCTCCCAGGGTCTCGCCATCAATGCCATTCGAAAGTGCAGTCAGCAGATATCGCACACGGGCAACATCATCAGCAAATAGCCATTTCTCTTCTGCTAGGATTCCGAAAAGGTTACGAATATGACCAATCAAAGTGGCAGGCAGTCGATCAATGAGGGAAACGATCAGATCTTCATAGATCCCAGTGAAGGCAATCTCTTCAAAGGTGGCCACGCCAAACGAATCTTCGGCGCTGGTGCGCAGTGAAGTAGGGATAAAGACCAACAGCGGTTGGCGCAGCTTACCATTCGCATCTGGGTTTCGTAGTTCGACCAGTTTGGTGGATGTTATCCTATAAGGCAGACCTTCCTGGTCGTGGCTGCCCAGGATAAAGATGTTGCCATCAGGACGGGTTCGTCGAAGCTCTTTACAAACCGATACCATAACCTCATCATCGAGGTCGGTGACCCGCATACAGTGGCCCGGGCCGCGATCACAGAGAATCACTTCGATGCGTGGGCAGAGTAAATCAGCAACTGCCGCGTTCAGTTTGTCTTGGGATAGCTTGGTGAACGCGTTACTCATGCGTGCCTCCCGTTTTTATCTTTTCCATTACATATCTCAATCGCATAGCGCGGCGATACCTTTTGGGTCACGTAGGCGTCGGACAGATCCTCATAGTAGCCAATTTCACGCAGACGGCGCTTAAACGCCTCAAGGTTCAGGCGAAGCGCCCGTTTGTCAAGGATGCTGCTATTAAATTGGCTGCCCTCTGGGAGGCGATCGATGTGAAGGCCATAGCGATTTCTCAAGAAGGCCAACAGCTCTTCAATCCTGACTTCACGGGTTACAAAACGCCCACCGGTCTGGGTGAGGACAGCCACCTGTAAGAGCACTTCGAGTAGTTTGCTGCCCAGGACAAAACGGCGCGGGCTGCCTTTGGCGCGCGGCTGCGCTAACAAGCCGTTCTCTTTATTTTTAAGGAGAAGGGAATCCAAACATTCGGTGATGTACTGACGGTGATACTTACCCCGGTAAGCCATCAGTATCTCGATGAACGATTCGAACTCTTCCAATCCCATCGAGGTCACTCCCCGGATTTCCGGATCCACATCCTCATTGCCCGCCGTCGATTCTTCAATCAGGCTGGCCAGGCGAAATTTGAAGTAGGCTTGTCGATCAGCATCGTGTTCCGGTTTCAACAGCGAAACCAGATCGCCGACCGAGAACACCCCGCTGGCTGGGGGCGCAAGCTTGCCGGTTTTCTTGCACAGGTATTCCGCCATCTCATCGAGTTTTTTCACGACAAAGTTTGCCTGCACAAAAGCGGGTATGTGACGGTACAGGCGGTCAGTGGATTTTCGTGCCAACTCGGCCATATGGGGATTATTCACATCACCCATGTCCACAACCAGCGAGTTCCGAAAAGGACATCCCTCAAGCGCATTGTCGAGCCCGGGGTTGATAGGACATTCCTTGATATCGCAGAGGTCATTGCCGGAGCGCTGCTTGACCAGCTTAGGCAGTATCTGCAGCAATTTAAGGTGATACAACGCCAGGTGGAAGGCCAACAGCGTCTTCAGATAATCAACCAGCACCGAGCGAGGGATATAAGGCTCATAGGCCAGCAGGCGCAGAACATCGTCGGCCATAATATCGGCCTGGCCGATACATAGCGGATGGAACCGAGCAGGCTCCTTGGAGTCCTTCATGTCCTGTGTAACCTGGTGATCCAACCGCAAGATTGCCTGGGTCTCCACGTCCACGGAGGTGTTGGGATCGTAGCGGTCAGTGACTGGGTCAATGCCGGGGAAAAAGAATCGCCTCAATGCATCGCGGACTGCTTGCCCCTTTGCTTGCCCCTTACCCTTGCGGGCGTAGAACAGCATCCAATAAATATGTTCAGCCGCGCCATAGTCGCGAGTGTGCTTGGCATTGCGGAATTTGTATGTGTTGCCGTGCAACGGTCGCGGTGCCGCAACGGCCTGATTGGCCTTGCCGCGGTTTACCAGATCCATGAGATCGGTTTCGATCCACTTACGAATGATATCAGGATGTTGCCCAAATCCGGAAAACCACTCCGGATGGTCGAGAAAATCCTCTAAAAATTCATCAATCGAAAGGTCTTTACCTCGCGGAGGGCGCCGACTTCCATAACCATCATATTTCAGGCGGGGAAACAGCATCGTTAAGACACGATCCATCTCCGTGTGTTTAAAATCCAAGTAACTGACTTTTGGAATCCTGAACTCTTTGTCTCTCCCTTTAATTGACATGGTATGCAGCTCCTTTTTCCGAAACAGTGAGTTGCAGAACACCATTATCCATTCGATCAATCTGATAAAAACGATACCCGCTTTCGGTTAGAAGTACCTCCTGGTATGGGGCAGCCGAAAGAACATTTTTAAAAACAGCCAGACTGAGGCAGAAACCCTCTTCTTCCTCAATGCTTGGCCGATATCCGTTGTTCAACCGCATCAGCATCTCGTAAATATCGAGATTGATCCGCAGGCTCGCCTTGTAGCCATCACTGGAGTCATACAGGAGAACGAGCGCTTGAGACAAACATTCCAGAAAGGGATGGGCCGCTGTTTCCTGCTCGGTACGGAGCGTGAAATGCTTTCCATCGAACAACCGGTAACTCTGGATAGTGCCTTTATCTACCCGGCGCACCCGCAGCGCCAACTGATTGCCCAGACGTGCCGGATCGCTCAGACCTTCCCCTCGGTTGATTGCCTGCAGGACTGTTGTAATCTCCTTCTCGTTTTTCACACCAGCGTTTTCAATGGCGGTAAGGAAATGATCGATGCTCCCGTAGGGCAGCATCTCCTTCCAGCCAATATCGCGGCGCTCAAAAAAATGGCGGCGGCGCATGTGGGAAAGGTAATTTCGGTGCTTGCTGATCAACCGAGCACGGTTCTTCGATGAATAATCTCGTGGCAGGTTGCGGAACAGTGCCAGGGCAAGATCGTCATCGTATCTTGCCCGTTCGGCAAATGAAAACCGGCTCATGGCCTTGGATTTCGGATCCAGGAAACCCAATTCACGGTCCAAATCCGGATTACTGACCTCGGCCACATCAATCTCTCTGAGGAGTGAAATAAGGCGGTCATTTGAGTCTTCACTGCCACCCAGCCAGGAGTTGAAATAAAAACCATCCAGAATCCGGTTCTGGTTTTCTTCACCACCGTTTTGATAGAGCTGGTGAATACCATCACAGTCGCGGGTCCCGACCAGCATGAAAGCCAGGGCCGAGCGCAGATCGCGCATGGTGATATGCAACCGCCCCCGCAGATGGGTAATGGTGTAAAGCAACTTCAGGCGCTCTATCACCTTCGGTCCGGCAACAGGATCCTGGAAAGTCCTGGCGTTGTGGTAGGCGTAGCACTTGCCTTTAAGGTCGCATTTCTCGCAGGCCTGCCAGTATACCTGTTGGCACATGAGGGGAATCAAACTCTCCAAAATCGAGGTCTGGTCTTCCTCTGGTGGAGCAACCACCGAGCGCAGATTGAGATTAATCACCACTACGCCATTCTCGGGGGCGCTGCCCGCCAGCCCTTGCTGAATCTGTTTTGAAAGTAGTGGGAACTCTTCCTCGTGCTCCAGGAAGAAATCGACCAAACGGCCCTCGTTAATGGCAATCAGGCGGGTCTGGTTCGCAGGAAAGGCAGAGGTGTCTTTACCCGCGAAGGGGCCGAAGAACTTCTGCAACACAGCGTCGTTACCCTCGTCGCCTTCATCCTGGCTGCCGTCATAGTTGCTCTGGTATGTGTGGTCCTTGAGTTGAAAGACGGCACCATTTGCACTGCGCTGCATCTGTGCGCCCTTGGTCTCGGCAAAGGCCTCGAACTGCTGGATGAAAGCCGTCTTGCCGTCACCGGCGTTGCCGCTGATGATCACCAGGCGGAACTCGCCTTTGAACAAAGCAGGTTGGAGCCTCTTGTCCAGATAAGTCGGCACATAGGTGGCTTTACCAATCTCGTCCAGACCACGGGTCCCCGCATTCGACACCTGGCTCTGGCTGTAAAGGGTCAACAGGTGTGTCACAAAAGGATTGGTATTCGGTTTGGTCGGCTCGAAGCCCAGCTTGGCCACTACCTTGGGACCGGTTCCAATTTCACCGGTAGTAAGCACCGAGCGGAAACGCTTCACCTCGGCCAGGGCTTTCAGGAATTCCGCCACCGAGGCAAAGCGATCCTTACGCTCAGGGGCAATCATCTTCACCAGCACGTTGACTAACGAGGTGCTCAGTTCGGCACATCCTTTGAATTGCTTGGGGTCCTTTGGCTGGGTTTTGATGGGCGGCGTCGGCTCGTCAAACGGGTATTTGCCGGTGAGGCATTCGTAAAAGGAAATACCCAGGGCATAGAGGTCACGATCCATCCGATCCGAAGCATCCGGCTCGCTTGAATAATCGTAATCCGGCGGTAGATAACGGCGTGTACCACCACTACCCTGAACATCATCGTGCTCAGTGACCGCGACGTTAAAGTCGATTATGCGAACACCCTTGTCGGTCCAGAGCAGGTTGGAAGGCTTTACGTCTTGATGGTAAACTCCGTGCGTATGCAGATGAACAAGCCCCTCGGCTGTCTCGCGGACGATACAAACCGAATCTTCCAAAGAAAGAGCTTCATTATCGATGAGATCCGAAACATCGAGCCCATCAACGTATTCAAAGACGATGAACGGCGTTTGCTTTATATCGGCTAATCGATATGCATAGACAGTATCGACAACGTTGGGATGCTTGGGTGTGTTCTTGAGTAATTTATACTCCCTGATGAAGCGATCAAAGGTACTTCTGCGGTCTCTGACAACCAGCTTGAGCACATATGTTCTATCATCAAATGCATCAAAAACTTTATAGGTAACCGCGAACCCGCCACTGCCCAGCTTCTTCTGGATGCGGAAACGATCCGCCAGAATGAAGTCCTGTGGCAGGTCGGTCAGGTTGTCGGGAGGCTGTGGCAATACATCGGCCTGGCCACTGACATCCGGAGCGGACCCATTCTTAGCTTCAGGCAGTATAACGTTGTCCAGGGCCTTGCGGGCTATGGCCGCGCTGATGTGGCGATCTTCCGGATCGAACTCGCAAAATTTTTGCAACCATTCATCGATTCCCCTGGGTAAATCCGGCTTGTGCTCCGATGGTTTCATCGGAAACCTGCCGTCGGCCTCTATCATCTGATCGACGTTTTCAAAGGCCCGTTCACCGGTCAGCAGCTCGTAAAGAATGAGGCCAAGCGAATACAAATCTGAAGCAATACTCGCTTCTTGCGGAATTGATTCCTTTTCTGACTTTACCAGCTCTGGAGCCCGATAGGTTGTATCGATATCCTCCAAGATTTGTCCGGCGATGGTACTTTCTTTGCTGCGGTTCTTGCCCACCCGGGCAAAGTCGAAACCGGTAACACGCGCCTGGCCGCCCTTGGTCACCAAGATGGCGTCCGGGGTCAGGTTACGATGTATCACCTCGTGACGGTGGGCATGATCCAGGGCCGAAAGCACGTCCCGCATCACCTGCAGCTTTTGATCAAAGGTGAGTGCCAGAGATACCTTGTTGATGTGCAACCGCAGGGCCTGACCGGGTAGGTCCTCAGTGACTAACACCACCTTATCTTCGTCGTCATTGACGAAAAGGTCCTTCACCGCCAGTACATTGGCGTGGGCCGGCATGTGTGCCACGGCACGGTAGGCGTTGCTGATTTTTTTAAACTCTTCCTTGCGAACCGCTTCATCTTGATAAGGATCGGCCTGATACACCCGCAGACGGGCCAGGCCACCGCTCTTGCCCAAGAGATTGTGTTTGGCACGGTATTCGGTATAGCGGTCAGTACCGCCCAGCTTTTCTTCCACCTGCCAGTCTCGGAATACCAAGGCCGCACTCTTAGGCTTGGCATTGCCGGTGATGGCTTTTGCGATCTGGGTGTGGAAGCGGGAGATGTTATTAAGACGGTTGGCGGGGATGCGGCCTTGGTCGCGGAAATATTTCAGGCAGTGTTTGAAATCAGTCACGTCTGGTCCGTCAATGCCCGCTTGGTCAATGATGGTGGCATTGTCGGCAGTGAGCAGCACCGTGGCATGGACATGGGCTTTGCGCAACTCGATCAGGCCGGTGTTGCTCTCGCGGATGATGGTGGCCATGGCCTTGGCGTGGCTGCGCAGCTTGGCCAGTGGGGAGTGGAACGGCTGCCGCCCCTCGGGATACCACTTGGAGCCATACACATCGATATTGCCACGTGTGCCCTTCACATCCACCAGATACACCGCGTGCGGCGCGAGGAGGGCGATATCGATCTCGAATACTTCCTCACCCTGACGCAACTCGAAGTTATGGAAGATCAACCAGCCCTCGGGAAGATGATCCCGAAGGAAACCTATGGCCTGACGTTCCGAATCGTTCACGGGTTGGCCGATGGGTATGACCTTCGCCATTAGCGGCCTCCCTCTTCAATGGCGTGTTCGACGAGGGCACGGGCTTTGTTTTCCATATCAACCGCTTCATCGCGAAGGTGAAGAGCCTTAATTACTTTAGTGCCAATTGACAAGCGAATACTTTGGGCAGGCCATGGAATAGCGAGTCGCTTTATCCTCCCCTCATCGAGATGGGGAATGCTCGATCCAGAGGCTTCTCGTTTCAATAAACGAATACCGTAGTGAGTCGACAGTAGCGCAAATAGATATCCGTTATCCAATATATCAGGAGTTTGGATTCGAACCATGTTGTTAGTACAGGCAGCCCCTTCGAGATGCTTCCCTACCTGAACAGGTCTACCAATTAAGCCTGAAATTTGCCCAGAATCCTGAACAAGTATCATCCCCGCAGACAATATTAAGCGGTAGTTCTGAGCTACCTCACGCTTTAAGAATAAGTGCGTTGATGGAAACAGTTCATAAATCTCTTTCCCCGTGAAATACGGACATCCATAATTTGGATCTTCTGCGTAAAGGCGCTTAAATATATTTGGAATCCAGACGTCAGCTATGTCGCCTAAGTTTTCATTCCCGAACAAATCTCCAGCGCGATTAAAGGCCTGACGAGCCTCAGAATTTTCGTTGCTGTAGTAGTATGCGTCCATTCTTTTCAATAACAACGAGGACGTTTGGGTGGTTAAAGATGGTGTATTTGATTGTTTTCCTTCCGCTTGAACCATCATGCCAAGAGCTGAATAAACTTCATTTATTGCTTCATCTATTAACTTCGTTGCCAAAACACGATTACTTGCAGCCCCTTGTGCCAGGTCATGTGCCTGATCTTCCACCACGCCAAGACGAGGCACCGGGAGGTCGGCAATGTGGCGCGGTTCCAGATGAGTGATAATTGATCCATAAGTACCGGAGACAACTATTGGCAGACCGAATTTTGAACTGAGGTATGCATAGATATAGCCTGATTTAGCTGCATTCTCGTCTGGAATGACCCTCAAAACATCTTCTGTACAAGCCATCCCGTTCATGTCCTCCCGAGCATAGGCCATACGACCAATAGTTCCAGAGCGAGTAATTAGGATCCAACGATCCTTGATAAGGAGTTGACTGTTTTTTCGCGCAACTGACTTGGCGATATAACTGAGATTGCTTAGATCAGTTTGAGTAATGTCCGTGCTAGACAAGAAAGGAAAACCAAATTCAGAATCATTAACCCAGAGGCGGGTAATTCGTCCTGCGTTAATAATTCCAGAAATGCCCCCTTCAGTTAAGTCTTGAAGACGGTCTTTTCTCACCGATAGCTTTCTAAGCAATTCTCGTATTTCTATTCCTCCTGACATATATGAACCGCAGTCTAGTCTCCGACCGTTTTTTTCTAACCAGGTGCTTGGAACCGCTTTACATTGAAATTTTCTGCTCAAAATGTCACCTCGCCGGTTGCACGAAATTCCTTGTATTTCTCTGTCACCAGCGACAGTTCGTTATGAATATGACCGATGCTCATTGCACATCCTCCGGCGAAAACCATGTTTGCAGTGTCGTCAATAATTCCTGGAATGCACCATCCTGACAATGCCTAATGGAAACCTGCGAGGTGATGTTTTTATAGATCGCCGAGGAACGCGGGATACGCTTTCTACGCAGTATCGCCTCAAGTGCCTCTTTGGGTTGTGTTGGTTTAGCAGCGTCATTCGGCCAGGCTCGCTGCATTTCGGCCTCAGCCATCAAGGCCTCGACATTGGTGTATCCAAGTCCGCATGCTACATGGTCATTCTTCTGCCAAATCCAATTTTCCAGTTCCGGGTCGATGACGATGACCTGAAAGGTTCCCTCTTGCCAGCCGGTGGAGGTGATCCGTGCCGTGAGGCGGTCTTTTATCGCATTCGCCCCCGGTGAGCCATCCCAGGCAGCATCCAGCACGACTATTGCCCGATGATGGGAAGATTGAAATGGGCTCAACAACTCGTGTCCACGAGTAAAGAGGCCTGGGTCATTGTCACCGGCCGCAACTCGGATATCTTGACGGGGATCGAAATCAAACTGTCCGCAACGTATGCTCTGATAAAACCCTGGCCGTGTGAGGAAGCCTTCGAAAGCCGCCTGCATATTTTTGTCGGCGAGCAAGAAAATGCAGTCTCTCATCCCAGCACCCCCGTGGCGAAGAGAGCCCCGAGGTCAACATGGCCTTTCCAATCTTTCAGTTGGGGATGCCTGTTGCCGGCAATGATCGTTGCCGCGCCGCCTACTTCGAGGCGCGCGCAAAGAATCTGGTCGAGTTCAGAATTAGCGAGCACCACCGGGGAATGGGAACTGCAAAAAAGCTGTGAGTCATAGGCGGAAGACAGTGACTGCAATACCGCCTCAATCGCCCGTGGATGAATGCCGTTTTCCGGCTCTTCAAGAAAGACGATGCCGGGAAGGTTGTTGAGATAAGGAAGGATTGTTAACGCCAGAATTTTTAGGGTCCCTTCGGAAAGGCCGGAACTGGTTACCGTGTACCCTCCCTGATATGTTATAGAAAAATAGGCGTGGAGATCTTCTTCCCGCTCTTTTACCGCAATTTCCTCAATCTGCGGCAAGGCTGTTTTTACATGATCCTGCCACAGACCAAAGCGAAACTCATCCTGCTGAAGCGCCAGCGCCAAATGTGGCAAGTTGGCCGCATCCGCCATCAATGTATCCGGCAATCCGGGGGGAGATGCTGCTTGCAATGCTTCGAGGTCCGGCTGATAAAAGAGATAACCCAGAGTCAATACATCATAGAGCCATGTGGCTGCCGGGAAATCTTCTTTGGCCTCAAACTGCACCCGCGGCAGTGCCAACATGGAGGCTTCGATTTTAGATGATCGTGACTTTGCTCCCTTCTGGGTTTCTACGCGAAATTCCGCCTCGCCACCATACTCGCGCTTGACGACGAAGCGCCAGTCCCGATGCGGGTTGACCTCGCCGTGCAGGCGCCCGGTAGCATGGTCGGGAGTAGTCTTTTCTGAAAACAAAAACAGGTATTCGTTTTTCACCTGCAACTGTCGCTCATTGAAAATTTCCAGACGGATTTCGTACCTGGCGTATTTCAGCCATTGGTTTTCAGGTGTATTTTTCCTTACGCTGGGAAGCCGATCTTGCAAGTTTATAACAACCTGCTCCGGCAGAGCAGTCTCCAAAGTCAGAATAAACTCATTGCCTTGGTTGCAGAAAATAAGTTCCTTGAGTGTAGAGCATCGAGCCGGACGACCGTGTTGCCTTTGCGTAAAAACCTGGGTAATATCCCTTTGCAGGAGACAATCACCGACGAGTCGTGGAATATCCAATAAGGTCGTCTTCCCGGCTCCATTTGCCCCAACCAATATTCCAAATTTAGGGATATCAACACCGATATTCTCAAAACATCGGTATCGCATCGCTTCAATTCGAGTAATCATCAGTTTTGCTCCTTGAGAAATTGTGTCTCACCGAATCGACACAAACAGCATTGTGTGTCATATTTTCTATTTTGCGAGACACAATAGAGTTTGTGGTGCATTGATGATAATCAAAACGCATGGTATCCCTCGGCGATGTTCAGAAGTCTGGAAAAAGTCAAGATGGCAGCGCGTCTGCCGCTTCCGGACTGGAGTTCCTGGAGGACGCCTTCATTTTTAAGAACGGCCAGTATTCGTTGGGCGGTGGGTTTGGGTATATTCGCGGAACGAACAAAATCCGAGCTTTTAAAAATGGGTCTCTCAAATATCCAATCCAGAGCATGAATGGCATATTGGGAATGTGTCAATTCAGTGAAATGCGGCTTCATATCATTATAAAGTCCCAATATTTTCTGGGCCTTGTCAAGATTCTCTTCCGCCTGGATGCGGATCACATTCAGGAAAAAAGCACACCATCCGTCCCAGTCATCATCACGTGAGATAGCCAGAAGTCTTTCATAGTATTCATCCCGGTGGCTTTCCAGGTAGGCACTGATATAGAAGACCGGTTGTTTGATAAGCCCGGCCTGGTTCAGGTAGAGCGGAATCAACATACGGCCCAATCGCCCATTACCATCCAGAAAAGGATGCAGCGCTTCGAATTCGGCATGAATCAAGGCTAACTGCACCAGTCGATCCGGCGCTTCCTCATGAAGGTACTTCTCCCAGTGAGACATGGCCTCTGGTAGTTTATCTGCACTGAGGGGAACATACCGGGCCTTTTCAATGGGACAGCCCGTTGGGCCAATCCAGTTGGGAATTTTGCGGTATTGACCGGGAGCCTTGCCATGACCACGCACGCTGTTTAATAAAATTCTGTGGCACTCAAGAATGATGCGTTGGCATAAAGGCAATGTTTGCAGATGTTCAGTGGCATACCGCATCGCCTTTCGATAATTGAGTATCTCCCATATATCGGCCTCTTTCGCTGATGCAGGTTCGTCCGTTTCACCCTTGGCCTCGTATTCCAGCACCTCGCCCATGGTGGCCTGGGTACCTTCAATACGTGATGACAATACGGCCTCTTGGGTGGTCAACGGGCTTAACAACACATTCACATTGGGAATGGCGGCCAATATCCCATCATACCTTGCCACTGCCGCGTTGGCCGGTCCAATCAGCGGCACGAGCCGCGCCCAATTAAGTTCTTTGGGAGGAAACCTTCCTTCGTGATACAAAACCGGTACGCTCATCCGTTCTGCTCCTTGAGAAATGCGCGGTATTTCTCAGCGATGACCGGCAGATCGTTGTCCTCGATTTTTTCGCTGCGGGTCAGGGTCCGTTCCACGAAATGTCCACCGATGCGGATACGTTCAACGGAGGTTCGCGGCTCGACAATTTCCTCACCGTCCGGGGTGCGCTTATAGAGTTTGTTGCCACGGCGGTCAATACCAACCTTGTCGGCCACGGCCATGAAAACCGAGTATTCCTCAATGCCACCCAAGGCATCACGCTTCTTTTCTTCATCGCTCTTGCGACGCAGGAAGAGCAAGCTGGTAAGGATGTTGACGTTGGCCTCGGCAATAAAGGCTTCCACCGGTAAATCAATGGAGGCAAGCACCTGTGTTTCTCGCATTATCCACCAACGGATGTATTCGGCTGCGGGATTACCCAGTAGGCCGTCTGGCAATACAATACCCAAACGTCCAGTTCCAGGCTTGATCCATTTTATGCAGCGTTCAACAAAAAGAATTTCTGGGGATACACTGCCTTTCAATCGTCCATTGTTGCGAAATCCCCCCTCGTCATCATGCTCCCAGTCATGCGCCAGCTCGTATTGTTCGAGAATATGCTTATCGGTGATCGGGATGTCCGAACCAAACGGCGGATTGGTTGCGATGATATCGACTGAGCCCAGCGGAATTTCTTTTTTAGCTATTTGCAGATCGTCGAGATGGCCAAGAGGGAATTCAAGGGAGTTGATGTTGTAAATGTGGCCGCGGCCATCACCGGCAAGGACCATGTTCATCTGGGAGGCACGAATAAGAAACGGATCGAAATCAGCACCGAAAGTGTTGGTCGCCGCATATTCTTTCAGACGCTCGTGGACGGTCAGAAATTCGCTGGTGTTCTCGTTCCCGGGCTGCGTGTCTTGTTCTTCCCGGAACTTCTTAAGCATGTAACCAAGGGTGGCGACGAGGAAGCCCCCGGTCCCGCATGCTGGATCCAGGAGCGTTTCATTTTCCTTGGGCGCAAGCATTTCTACGACCAACTTCACCACGCCCCGCGGTGTAAAATACTGGCCCCGGTCGCCCCGCAGGTTGACGCCGACCAATTCTTGGTAAGCCACTCCCTTGGCGTCGACATCCGTACGGGTAAAGTCATACTTTGCCAGTTCGGAAACGATAAAGGCCAGAGCTCTGTCCGAAAGCGAAATTTCTTCGTTACCCCGGAAGATGTTCTTGAACTGTTTTTTGACCTCGGCGAAGAGTTCCTCAATGCGTTTACGGATCGCCTTGCGACCCTCGATTTCAAACTGTTCCTTGGGGCCAGCCCAAAATCGGCATTTCCAGGCTTGGCGCTGCTTGGCCCGGAGGTTTTCATCATGCATCTTACAGAAGATAAGATACAGGAATTGCCAGAAAGCAGCATCCTTGGGCATCCCCTCGTTGCCATGGATGTAGTTGTGGCAGCGGCGAAAGGTGATCTTCAGCATCTCTTGGTCAGCAACACGAGTATGGGCGTCGGAGATGACCTCCTTGGTGCCGACGGATTCTTCGGCCATGGGCCAGTCGCCGATAGGGTTGCACTTGGTCTCAAAGCGCTTCTGCTCTTTTTCAAGGAAGAAGAATTCCAAACCGTTGGTCCAGAGGCCATACTGGATTGCCTCGACCTCGCGCATGATACTCTCCAAATCATCCAGGTCGTCGGAGGCCTGCTCGAAATCCCGGATACGTGCGGCGTGTTTGCCGACATTTGGTTCAGGGCGGCAGAGTACTGCCCGGCCAAGATTCTCGAGGGTGTGGTCCTTACCGTGGTGGAAGATTGCGACATCCACCTTCTTACGCCCGCCAATTGCGAAATCGTTCACCATGTCTTCGGGCGAAAAGCCATATTCGTGGATCAGGGCACGGACAATCCGTTGCCGAACCAGCTCTTTCTTTGTTTCCTTAACTTGATTTCCGGAGACGTAATCGAGAGTGTATCCCGCCGGAATGGTGTTCTCGGCCGGAGAATCCTTTTGTTTGCTCATAAAAAACTCCATTCACCGAGGTAAAGCTCATCTCTGGCTTTACTCGCTGACATTCTTGGTTGCGTGTTTCTGCTGTTCGATCCACATATCAATATCTTTGCGGGAGAATCGCCATTGCCCTCTCACCTTGAAAGCAGGCAGTTCACCGGACTGAGCCATTGTGTAGATCGTTTTTTCACCGACTTTGAGCAAGGCAGCTACATTTCTAATTTTTAAGACTTCATCATTTTGCATGCCGCCTCTCCTTTATGGGCAGTTGTCCGCCAAAGGTTTTAGCACCTGAATAAAAGGAATTCTCCAAACACTGAGCAATGCGACGTTAGAAAATACCAAACTTCAGCAAATATTACCAAGTAAATTTTGTGTTGCGTAACACTAAACAGTGAGTTATATAAAGTTGATGAAGAATTTTGGTGAAACTATACGCGAACTAAGAGTCGCACAAGATCTAGGGCTACGCGAAACTGCGGTTAAGGTTGGGATATCCCCAGCCTACCTTAGCCGAATCGAGAGAGGCAAAGAACGCCCGCCACGCCCTGAAATTATTAAGGTACTTGCTAAATTGTTAGCCGCTGACCCAGATATTCTGTTCCGATTGTCGTCCTCTACCGACCCGGAGATCGTTGATTTCCTGCATGACCAACCTGAAGCTATGAATCTCATTCATTTTATTATTGATAATAAGTTTTCACCAAATGAGATTGAGCAACTTCTCAAATCGGCCCAATCAATAAGATCTTGAAAATCACCTTTCCTTTTAGGATATGCGTTTTTCCATCCGCTTCGCGTCAACGGATTGCGCCTCTTGATCATCGCTAGATCCTAACTCCATTAAGGAGTCTACCTCCCATAGGCGTAGATGTTACGAACCAATTGCTAAATGCAATGTGCTGTCACGGAGTCCCATTGAATGAGACTTTCCAACATCAATGATTTTGGTGTGTTGGCAATCAGAACAATTGATAGTGGTTACCTAGCAACAATAAAAAAACCTTGACTTATTACTTTTAAAAATTCGAATTACCATTGACTTTTTATTATTCGCAGAATTAGTATACGGTTGTGGCTTGCTGTACACTCTGTACTCACACATCTGAAATAAGAGAGAATATTGCATGCAACGATTGGCTGAAAAACAGATTGCAGGCTGGAAAGATTCGCCGCGTCGTAAGCCTCTTATCATTCGTGGGGCGCGCCAGGTTGGGAAAACATGGCTTGTTGAGAATGTTCTGGCAAAACAATTTAAGAGCTTTGTCAAAATAGATCTGGAAAAACGTCGCGATCTTCACCCTCTTTTCGCTGATAATCTTGAGCCTCGATTTATATTGAACCATCTGGAGTTGACAACTGGTCGAATCATAGCCGGCCAGACGCTTCTTTTCTTTGATGAGATTCAGGCTTGTCCGCGTGCATTAATGGCGTTACGCTACTTTTATGAAGAGATGCCGGAACTCCATGTTATAGCCGCCGGTTCATTGCTGGAGTTTGCCTTCGGCCAAATATCCATTCCTGTCGGTCGCGTCCAGTATCTGCATATGCATCCGATGACATTTTACGAATATCTTCTGGCAACGGGCAAAGAACAGATGGCTGAACATACTCTCAATCAGCCGGATGACGTTGCCGGGTCTATCCAGGAAATCATTCTCAAGGAATTGCGGAACTATTTCTTTGTCGGCGGCATGCCTGAGTGTGTCAAGACCTATCGTGACTCTGGTTCCATGGTTGAAACCTTTCAAGTCCAGTCAGAAATTCTGGACTCGTATCGCGATGATTTTTCCAAATACACCCCCCATATCAATACGATCTGTCTAGACGCAGTTTTTTTGGGCGTGGCCAAAAGCATTGGAGAGCAATTAAAATATACTCGATTGAATGAAGGGTATTCAAGCCAGATGAATCGCAAAGCGTTTGATCTGCTGGCCAAGGCGAAGGTCATTCATAAAATTCCGGCTTGTGATCCAAGTGGTTTGCCTTTAGGCGCAACAGCCAATCCCAAAAAATTCAAGGCATCCATGCTCGACATAGGTCTTATGCAGAGACTCTGCCAGGTGCCGGTTGAACTGGAATTGCAGCAGGAAAACCTTCTGGTGATGTACCGTGGAAAACTTGCGGAACAATTTGTTGCCCAGGAACTCCTGGCCTGGCATAGTTCAGAGTTATTTTATTGGGCGCGGGAGAGTCGTGGCAGTAGTGCAGAAGTAGATTTTCTCGTTGTTCGGCAAGGAAAGATATACCCGATAGAGGTTAAATCAGGACCAAGTGGGAGTTTGCGAAGCCTGCATCTTATGCTTGAAAAATATCAGAATTGCCCGCAAGGATTGGTACTTTATAGCGGAACAAGCAATAAAGTATCTGACCAGAAACTGCAATTCCTCCCATTATATTGTGTTTCGACCATCGGAGACCAACGACCGAACGTGGTTTGAGCAGGGAAGAGCTGAATTTTCAATGAAAATTAGCAGCCATTGAGAATCGACTTCAAAAAAACCCGTCAGAAGTGGCCGCTTTTTCTTGTTGCATGCTGTTCAAGTCCATAATGATCTTGATGAATCTATTTGCCTGTTTTTGGGTTATTTCAATGGAATTTCAGCAGTATTGACAAATACTTTTTTTTGTCATACTTATTTCACCATAGAAGGAGTTGTAGTATTTTATTGGTGATTTTCTGTCCTGGCTGTAATGGTGTCGGTTCCTTTGTCTGTTTTCAGCAAAGTAAGGAGAATAAGTCATGGGTCTTTTTAATATGATTGACAAACTGGTCGAGCCGATTACCAAGGATATATTTCCGCCAGAAGAAAATTGGTTCGAAGCACCCAATTATGTTGAGTTTCAAAGGAGGAGGTATAACTCAGCTTTGACCGGGATGTCCTATTTTTTCAAAGCAGTTGTGGTGTTTTTCGTTATTTATGTGACGATTAATTTTTTATCTGGAGAAAATCAAAATACTGTGAAAAGCAGTATAAAAAAACCTGCCCCTACAGCAGCCCAAGCATTCGTTGATCTATCATTCAGAGAGAGAGATGAATTTTGGAACAAACTCTCAGACAGTGAAAAAGCAGAATTACGCCGCAGCCTTGAGCAATGAAATAAACAAAAGATGTTGCATTGTTTTTTTAAGGTCCACGACATCTTCCCACTCGCAGCGGACTGTTATTTTTAGTCATTAATCACCTTCCAGAGGTGGTTTTCCTGCCGCTTTTCTTTCGGCCAGTTGCATCTTGATTTTTTGATCTGCATTGTGAATTGATCTTGCTATTCGATTTCCTATAAATGGCTCCACTACTTTTTCCGTTTCATCATTAAATTTGTGTGTTCTGTTTTCATGTTGGTCTCTCATAGCATCCGCATCTTCGCGAGTTTTTTGCCCTCTTACTTCTGGTGAGCCTAAAGAAGCATGGTGATCAGCAGGATGGCCGCCAAAATCATCTGGAGTAATATTTTCAGTCCGGCCAATCGCTGAATCTGCGCCTGGCATGACCTGCTCCTGGACATTTGCCATTCCTCCGCCGACCTCAGCTCTGTTAGAATCGATGGCACTATCCGCCTGAGCTGCGCCGTCACCCCAAGTATAATTGCCACTATTGAGAAATCTTTGTTGATGGCGGTGTAATTGATGCATGCCGGCTGCTCCGCCTGTAACCATGTGATTCAGGGCGGCACCTGCTTTGTCGATATTTTCAGGGCTACTCGAACCGTAGCGATCATTTGCATACCAACCAACAAAGGCGGTTGTAGCATCGGCCCCAGTAGTTTCCGTGGTACGGGTCATATTGCTGGCCTCTTGCATATATGAAGCTGCCTCGGTCGCACCAATCTTATTTGCTAAATTTGTGGCAAATTGAAGCCCTTTGCTATCACCAAAGGTTTCGGCGATAGCTCTTTCATGGATTTGGCTTTGAGTTCTATTGAATTTTTTCGCAGTACTCTCATCAATCATAAAAGACAGTTGTGTGCCATCCTTTCCGATTCCTGTCATTTTATATTCTGTCCCTCCTTTAAACCCTAATCCAAATGCCTGCACTGCTATACTTGCGCCTGCAGCACCAGAGAGGCTTTCCTGTTGCTCTTTGCTCAGGCCACGGACGAAACCGGATTTATCCTGCATAGCTCTGTCCCAACCAGAGGCTACGGAATTACTCAGTTTATCACCATAGGCACGGGATTCGGCACTGGTAAGACCATCAGTTTGCAGCTGGCTCCTCATCTTGTCCCAACTCTCATTGGTACCAAGGGCATGAGCTGCCTTTTCGGTATTGATATGTGCATTCTGTTCTGCAAGAGCCATGGGAGACATCCCATTGACACTGGCAGAGGTGAGATTGGTGCCGCCATGAACGTCCGACTCAAAACTCCCTTTGCCCCATGCGCCGTTGAGATTCTGTACACCTGGTCCACCAGCCCCGAAGGTTGTCCCTGCCATTGTAGAACCACTTGGCATGACAGCATTCGTTTTGCCCTGGGTCGCTTGTCCGTCTGGGCCAAGAGAAACCGATGCTTGACCGGCTGCTGTTCCTGCCTGTTGGTTAAAGCTATGCTTCATCTCTGCATAGTCGGCATCCGAAGTCCCTTGTGGAATTTGCCCTGATTTTGCCAAAGCGTTCCTGGCGTTCATAGAGGAGTTGTACCCACCAACCGGACTATGGACACTATTGAAAGCCTCCGCCGAAGCCATGTTGGCAAACCTATGCTGCGGCATACCTGCCAAATTTCCTGATGCTTTCAGCTGCTGACTCATGGCTGCTGAGGCACCTTCCGGCGTCATCAAGGCTCCGGCTGCTCCACCTGCACTGCTTACCGAACCACTCAAGCTGCCGGCCATCATTGCCAGGGCATGGCCACCGAATTTAATCAGCATCATGGTGAAGAGACTTGCCAGCATGATCCCCGACGAGCGGATAATGCCGAACATGCTCAGCATCTTTTCAGATAATGAAGGAAAGGCAGCCATCGAGTAAACGCCTAAAGACGACTGGCGCATCTCTTCAAAGGCGTATTGTGCGTAATCCATAGCCGCAGTATGAACCACTGCATCTGTTATGCCCCAGATGGTCAGAAAACAGAAAAAACCGAACATGGCTGAAAGGGCCTTGCCGACGACTGGGGTCGGCAGAAATAAAGCCAGGAACGGAATCATGCCAATGGCAATGGCAGTCATGATCGCCTTGATAATCGGGATCCATTCGTTCATGGCAATACCAACACCAATACCTTGCGAGGTGATCTTCCGGTTTGCCTCTATGAGCATGGCAGTTTCCACATCATCCTGATAGTAGAAAGTATACAGAATTTCCGAGATTTGTCGTTGTTGGATGAGCTTTTCCGGTACGACAGTATTTCCCGTGGTGAATCTCAAGGTGCTGGTTATGAGGTCTGTACAGGTAGCATATTCAAGAGCATTGTTGGAATCAAAAGCCGCCTTGCCGCAGGTCTTCCTGAGCGCTTCCGCATAATTAGTGGGATTTTGAAAAATCGGCAGGAGAAGGTTCCATGCTTCGGTACAGGTTTTCGTCACACCGGCCGGTTCCGTCGAATCATAATAAACCGTATAGATTGATGGATGTACAGCCTTGACAAGTTCAGTCAAGAAATCAGTGGTGTCATTACGGAGAGTATCAAGGGATAAGGTTGTTCCAGGCCGCATCAGTTCAAAAGTCACACAATCCTTGGTGTAGCGGATCAGACTTGTTCTGAGGTGGTTATCTTTAATGTATGAGTTTCTCACCGACTCCAGGGTTTTGAAACCTATGCCGCCGGCACCTCTGGAGTATTCTGAATCGGGAGCGGAGGCCGTATCGATAATCTCAACCAGCCCTCTTTCGATCTTGTTCAGTACACCAGCAGTAAAGACAACCGCATCAGGGATTCCACCAATAGTCTGAAATCTATTGAGCGTTGGGTCATAAACGGTGATATTCCCCTTGGGCACAAACAGGCCAAAATAGAGAATTATCCCGAAGAAAATTGGTACCGTCCAGATGAGAGGGGTGGCTTTCCCGCCATTGGATACCTGAACAAGCCAGGAAATGGCTCCTGCAAGAAACCCCATAACCGCCACTACGGCAAATAACCCTATATACCCAGCGTCACTGAATATCAGAGCCAAT
>NZ_BAAHYZ010000025.1:0-63331 GCF_054657295.1 Desulfocastanea catecholica | reverse complement strand
TTAATCAAGACCCTGGGCAGTGTTGATTATTCATTCTTCCTGTTGCTTGCTTTCCGATAGAGTTTTCCCTGCCTTTTCCAGCACTTCATTCGTTCGTTTAAAAAGTATCCTGCGCATATCCTTCCCCGCACACGGCGCCGTGAGAAGTCCCGCGGTCAGACCCACTGCCATTCCCGCAACAGTTCCGAGGATCATTTTTGTTGTGGAATTATCGGATTTCCTTCTCCAGTTCATATAACTTTTCACAGTACCCTCCTGGATTTTTTGATATGGAGCCATTCTCCCTGGTACTCTATTTTACTTTTTTAATGATTCCGTTCACCAACCTGACTATTTCATTGAAATTCGACACAAGTGTTCTGATTCTGCTCGTGGCATCGTTGATCAGAAACATGGAATCAGCCCCTGTTTGAAAAATGGAACTGATTATTACTTTATTCGTTTCAAACTGATTTTTCAGTTCACCACTGACATGCGCCGTATTGCCACTTAATTCCTCAAGATTGAGCAAAAGCTTGTCGAGTTTTTCCTGGTTTGCCGTGAGTGTTTTATTGACGTTGAGAATGAGCTGATTGGCATTTTTCAGAACCACCAACAGATAGCCGCCGACAATCAGCCCAAGAACCTGCAGCAACAACAGAATTATCCCTTCAACCGTCACAGTAAATGTCATTTTCTTCCCACATTTGTTAAGAGTTCAGCTGTCGGTCTTTTGCCGGAACGTCCGCAGCCTTGTTATGCTGCAGTTACCTCAGTATTTTCTTCAGAAGATTCAGGAGATGTTGCGCATAACTCCTCTTTTGTCCTGCTTATGACTTCGCTCATTTGCTTTTTTCCCTCGGCGAATTGAGACTGGAGACGATCGAGCTGGCTACAGGCAGTATCTGCAATCATATCTCGAGTCTCTTTTCCCGATCGGGGGGCAAAAAGTAGTCCAACACTCACGCCCACTGCCAAGCCGATCAAACATCCGGAAAGAGTGGCAACTACTTGTTCCCTGTTCTGTTCCTTCTCCCGATAATGCTGAGAGTTGATGACAAAATCAGCCGCTTCTCTGGCCAGTAAAACATACCCACCTAGTTTTAGAAGGTTTGTAATCATATCAACTCTCCTTGAGCATATAGAGGTTCACCGATGATGAAATCGTTGTAGCGATTACTGACGATAAAAATACGCTCCACTGATAAGGGCCATGCGAAATACATGCCATTAACCGATTTAGATATAACAATCGACGTTTTCTTTTCTCAGGTATAGATATTGCTTGGTAGGTACTATCTCTTCTGTTGACCAAGAAACTCTCAACTTTTCAAGTGCTGCCATGGACCATACTGACCCGACAAATAATCATCATAATCCCCCCTCCAACGGCTCTTCCAGGAGAGAAAATCGGCAAGAGGCTCGGCTGTCCATCGGAGAAACGGCTTTGATCGGAATTTTTATCTTGATGCTGCTGTTTGTATTAAAATATGCCGCCGTCATACTTATGCCACTCACCTTCGCGATACTGTTGAGTCTTCTCTTTACACCCGTCGTTCATTTTTTATCCAAACTGCATATCGCCAAGCGCATTGGTGCGGCGATTGTCGTTGCAAGTATCGTCTCCGTTATTGCCGGTGGTGTTATTTTTCTATCGGAGCCCGCCGAGGAGTGGCTTGATAAATCTCCCCAGATCCTGCATAACATTGAACAAAAAATGCAAAAATTCAAAAAGCCGCTGGAAAAGGTACAAAGGGCTGCTGAGAGGATGGATGACCTGGCGCAAATGGATAACAATCGTCAACAAATAATAGTTAAATCAAATTCCGAAAAGCTATTCGACACCATATTTTCCGCAACTCCCCAGGTATTGACCTTTGTGGTCTTATCGATAGTGCTGCTCTATTTTCTCCTGTACAGCGGCAAGACGCTGGTGGAATATTTAATACGCACCATTTTCTGGTTAGTCAATCAGCGTGACACAGTCAATATGGGCCATCTTATTCAAAGGGAAATTTCCAGATATCTTTTAACCATTGCCGTAATCAATGCCTGTCTCGGCGCAATAGTCGCGGTTGCTTTTGCCATCATCGGCCTGCCCAACCCACTATTATGGGGAACCATGACGGCGTTGTTGAATTTTGCACCGTATATCGGAGCGATTTTCACTGCAATCGTCATTACTTTAATTTCATTTGTTACATTTGATACTCTTCCCCAGATCTTTTTAGCTCCTGCAGTATTTCTGACCATCACCAGCCTTGAAGGACAAATCATTACTCCGCAGATTCTGGGTGACCGTTTTTCAATGAATCCCCTTGTTGTTTTTCTCAGCATTATTGTATGGGGTTGGATATGGGGTTATGTCGGCGCCCTTCTGGCGTTCCCTCTCCTGGTAAGTGCAAAAATTATCTGCCAATCGGTGGATATTCTCCGGCCGGTTGCTGATTTTCTTGAAGAAACCTGAAAACCGGAAGCGGTTGTCTCAGGATAACAGGGGTAAAATTTCTGAGCAGGGATCCGCTCACAGACACCATCATTCCAAGAGAAGCCGCAATGCACATCCTCTTTTACATTGCGGCTGAGCAGGACAGGTCATCGATCATTTGTGCTTGTTGAAAAAGGCCTCTGCTTCTTTTTCGGCCTGGTCTTTTTGGTAGCCATATTTTTCTTGCAGCTTCCCGACCACCTTGTCGTAATTCCCGTCAATCTGATCCAATTCATCGTCGGTGAGTTTTCCCCACTGAATCTTAGCTTCCCCTTTGAGTTGATTCCATTTACCTTTGATGATATCTTTGTTCATGATACTCCTCCTCAGATTAAATTACGGTTGTTTCCATCTTGGCACCCTGCAGAAAAAAACAAGCAATATACGTTCCAGATGGGTTATTCTATTTTTCCTGGACTATCTGACTGTTTCCTGCGAAGAATTATGCATGATGAAGGATGAGAGGGCAAGGCAATGCACAAGGAAAAAACAGCTATCGCTTCTTCAACGGTAAAAAGACTGCAACGATTACAATCGCTCAGCAGGGTATTGGACAGTATCATCCCGCTTCCCGGAGGATATCGCATTGGCATTGATGGTCTTCTTGGTCTGATTCCCGGAATTGGCGATATCGCCGGCGGCGTGGCTTCAAGTTATATCATCATCGAGTCCGCCCGGCTTGGCGCTTCGACGACAACCCTGCTCCGCATGGTTTTTAACGTACTGGTGGAATCGGTCATCGGCCTTATCCCGTTTCTTGGAGATCTGTTTGATTTTGTCTGGAAGGCAAATGAAAAAAATACCGCCTTGATGGAAAAACAGCTTCATGCACCGCAACCGCCAGACAGCCCGGAACATCGTCTGAAGCTGACGGTGGTCATTCTCATCCTCGTTCTTTTTTTATCTATCATGGTCCTGGCATATCTAGGATTTATGATTCTTCTCCATCTGATCGAGGTTCTTCGCGGGACCGGCGCCGCCTGACAATGGCTGAGTAAAAAACTTCCTCTCCGCCTAAAATTTCTGCAGTGATTTTAAAATCCGCAGAATCTCCGCAGAGTTTTTCCCAGCGCGGACGACTATCTCCTCCGCCTCGCGGAGAACGGCCTCCTTATAGGCGGGATCCTCTATCTCGACCATATTGATCAGAACATTCTGATAGGCGCCCCAGATGCCGGTTTCCAGCGCCCGGGCACCGACCAGGGTATCGGAACTCGAGGCTGGATTGCCGTATTCCGCCACCTGACAGAGACTGTCCCAGGCGGTATCGCCGAGACGCATGGTCGTCAGCGGCACCTGAATGGCCGTCTTCAGCCCGGCCTGCATGGCGGCATTGCGGGCGGCTTTTTCCTCTTCGGTATTCTGCACCATGCGTACCCCGGCCATATACTCGTTGAAGGCCGAGGTGTCGGCATCGATCATCGGGATAAGCCGGCGGGTCAGTTCGTGCAGCACGGGAATGGCCTTTTGCATATGCGGCTGCACCGTTTCAAATTTTCGCACCCCATAGGTAAGCTTGGCGACCATCGCGCCAAGGGCCACCCCGATCGCGGCCACTGCCGCCGAGGCCGAGCCGCCGCCCGGCGCCGAACTGCGGGCACCAATTTCCTCGATAAAACCACGCACCGTCGATCCGGCCAGGGGTTCGACCGGTTTTTCGACCACGCGGTATTCGATGATCTTCTCCTCGGGGATAAATTGCGCCACCGAATTGAGGCCAAGCCGTTCCACGGCCAGGCGTATCTTCTGATCCTCCTCGTAGATAAACAGCTTTTCCTGCTCGATATAATACTCCGCTGCCATCAACAGCGGCTCGAGCGGCACCAGGCCGACAATTTCCGAGCCGGCCACCCCGACGTTCAGGGCCGCGGCTTCCTTTTTCACCTCCTCAAACAGCACATGCATGGGGGTGACACTATAATCGAGGAGATTGACCGTCACCTGGGCCATATTATATTCCTGCACGAACCAGCCCATCCCCTTCACCTCGCCCAGACGACCGGGTTCATCGTCTCCCCGGCCCGCCTCGCGCAGATTCAGGGCGATGCGGTGGGCCTGGTTGGGCGTGCCGAGGATATTGACATTATAGGCGACAAGAAAATTACGGGCGCCGGTGGCGGTAATGCCCCAGGTCGGCACAAAGTCGGTCGGCCCATAATCCGGCCGCCATTTGCGGTCCTTCAGGCGCGCCGCCAGACCTTCATACTCTCCCTGGCGCAGGTCGGGAAGTTTTCGCCGATAGTCCTGGGTCGCCGCCGCTTCATAGAGGTAGAACGGCACCCCCAGCTCCTCCGCCGCCATTTCGGCAAAGCGCTTGGAGATCTCGACACATTCCTCCATGGTCACCCCGGCCACCGGGATAAAGGGGCAGACATCCATGGCGCCGAAGCGGGGATGTTCGCCGGTGTGCTTGCGCATATCGATGCGCTCCGCAGCCACTCGGGCGGCGGCCAGGGCCCCCTCGACGACACTGTCCGGATCCCCGACGAAGGTGAACACCGTTCGATTGGTCGATTTTCCGGCATCGACGTCGAGCAGGGTGCACCCTTTGGTCGATGCAATGGCCTGGCTGATCGCCGCGATGGTTTCCTCGTTTCTTCCTTCAGAAAAATTCGGCACACATTCGACTATCTTTTTCATGGCATCATTCTCCTTATCTCTTGTCCCTTCTTATACACCTTCTCAACGGAGGACACGCCGGCATGATAGGCAAGAATGGCCGGGGTATCTCCCGCCAGCAGCAGAAAATCCGCCTGCTTGCCTGGGTCCAGACTGCCGATCGTAGCCGCCATGTCGATGGCATAGGCCGCGTTCAGGGTCGCCCCGGTCAGCGCCTCGGCCGGGGTCATGTGCATATTGAGCACGGCAAGGCCGATGACAAACTGCATCGACTCGGTAAAGCTTGAGCCGGGATTACAATCGGTGGCCAGCGCGACTGGCACATCGTTTTCGAGCATCAGCCTGGCCCGGGCATAGTTCTTTCTCAGGCTGTAGGCGGTGGCCGGCAGGAGGGTGGCGATCACCCCGGCCCGGGCCATGGCCTGGATATTCGCCGCACTTGCCGCCAGCAGATGATCGGCCGAACAGACATGCAGTTCCGCGGCCAGCCCGGCGCCGCCAAGATCGTTGACCTCATCGGCATGGATTTTCACCCCCAGGCCGAGGGCCTGCGCCGCCTGCAGCAGGCGGCGGCTCTGCGCTATGGAAAAGACCCCGGTCTCGCAGAATACATCGCAGAACCGGGCAATGTTCTGTTTCTTGACCTGCGGCAGCATCTCGTCGATGAGCAGGTCCACGAAGGCGTCGGCATCCTGTTTATACTGTTCGGGGACGGCATGGGCACCGAGGAAGGTGGCGACGATATCGACAGGGCTCTCTATCGCCACCCGGCCGATAATGCGCAGCATCTTCAGCTCGTTTGCCGTGTCCAGCCCATAGCCGCTTTTTATCTCCAGACAGGTGGTGCCGAGGCTGAGCGCCGTGTGTACATGGGCCAGGGTATTGGCAAAGAGCTCCTCTTCACTGGCTGCGGCCACCGCCTGCACCGAGGAGAGAATGCCGCCGCCCCGGCGAAGTATCTCCAGATAGGGCGTCCCGGCCAGGCGCAGGGCAAATTCCTCTTCACGAAGGGCGGCAAAGCACATGTGCGTGTGCGGATCGACAAAGCCCGGGACCATGCATCTGCCGCCGCAGTCGATTTCCGCCAAGTCCCCTGCCGCCTTTACTGCAGCCCGCACCTGCTGCTCATCGCCGACGGCGGCAATCAGCCCGTCTTCGACCAGCAGGGCGCCGCTCTTGAAATGCGCCAGCTCGCCCTGGGCCTTGCCGGCCAACGGCCGGCCCCTGTCCACCGGGCTGTATATCGTCGTATTGTGAAAGAGGTGTTGTGGCATAATCCGCAGTCTCCTTTACTTATCCAGTTGCGAAAACAGATCCTGCACCACTTCCGCCAGCCGCGTCGTATCGGTCTGAAAGGGAATGGTGATCTGATCGCCGTTGTCATTGTCGCGGTTGTAGGCCATGGCCACTTCCATGGCGTTGGGGTTTCTCGCCCAGCTGCGCCGGGCAACCCCGCCCATGACATCCCAGGACATGGCGCTGCGCAGGATTTCGTCGACCCGCTCGCTGCCGTCCAGGACCATGCCGAAGCCGCCGTTGATTGCTTTGCCTATGCCCGTTCCTCCGCCGTTGTGCAGGGCGACCATGGACATGCCCCGGGCGGCGTTGCCGGCAAAACAGTGCGTGGCCATATCGGCGCAGACGTTGCTGCCGTCATGAATGTTGGCGGTTTCCCTGAACGGCGAGTCGGTGCCGCCCGGATCATGATGATCACGGCCGAGCATGACCGGGCCGACCTCGCCGTGACGCACCATGGCATTGAATTTCAGGGCAATGGCCGTGCGTCCCGCCGCATCGGAGTAGAGAATACGCGCCTGGCTGCCGACCACCAGCCGGTTGGCCTTAGCCTCCTTGATCCAGATATAATTATCCCGGTCCTCCGCCCGGCGAGCCGGGTCGATACAGGACATCGCCGCCTGGTCGGTTTTATCGAGGTCTTCCGCCCGGCCGCTGAGACAGACCCAGCGAAAGGGACCGTAGCCGTAATCAAAGATCGGCCCCATGATATCCTCAAAATACGAGGGAAAGACAAAGCCGTCCTTGGCATCGACGCCGTTTCTGACCACCTCGGTCACCCCGGCATCAAAGACCGCTTTCAGGAAGGCATTGCCGTAGTCAAAGAAATAGGCCCCCTGGTGCGACAGCTTTTCTATCGCCGCATAGTGCCTGCGCAGGCTGTTGTCGACCAGCCTCCTGAAGGTCGTCCGGTCGGTGGCCAGCAAGCGGGTCCGCTCGGCGAATTCGATACCCTGCGGGCAATAGCCGCCGTCGTAGACGACATGGCAGGAGGTCTGGTCGGACAGCAGGTCGACCGGGAACTCTTTTGCCGCCAGATACTCGAGCAGATCAACGACATTGCCGTGGTAGGCGATGGAACTGCTTTCTTTGGCCGTGCGGCTCTTTTCGGCGAGTCGCAAAATCTCGGCCAGATCGCTGGAGACGACATCGACCCAGCCCTGCTGGTGGCGGGTGGCAATGCGCGACATATCAACCTCGGCGGTAATCGACACCGCCCCGGCGATCTTCGCCGCCTTGGGCTGCGCGCCGCTCATGCCGCCAAGCCCGGAGGTGACAAAGAGCAGCCCGGCCAGATTACCCTCCGCCGCCACGCCGCACATCTTCCGGCCGCCATTGAGGAGGGTGTTGTAGGTGCCGTGAACAATGCCCTGCGGCCCGATATACATCCAGCCGCCGGCGGTCATCTGGCCATAGGAGGACACGCCCATCTGCGCGGCGATTTCCCAGTCGTCCGGGTTATCGTACAGGCCGACCATCAGACCGTTGGTGATGATCACCCGCGGCTGATCCGGGCTGGAGCGGAAAAGTCCCAGCGGGTGGCCTGACTGCATGACCAGGGTCTGGTGGTCGGTCATCACCTGCAAATATTTCTTGATCAGCCGCAGCTGCATCCAGTTCTGGCAGACGCTGCCGGTCTCGCCGTAGGTGACCAGCTCATAGGGATAGAGGGCGACGTCAAAATCGAGATTGTTGTCGATCATCAGCTGGAAGGCCTTGCCAGCCAGACAGTTGCCGGCGTATTCGTCAATGGATCTGGCCTTGATCGGACCATGGGGGCGAAAGCGGTAGCCGTAGATCCGCCCCCTGGTGTGCAGCTCGTGAAGAAACTCCGGCAGAAGGAGGCGATGGTGCTGTTCCGGGATATAACGCAAGGCGTTCTTCAAGGCAGTTTCGGTCTGGCTCCTGGTCAAGCGAAAGCCGCGATCCGGCGCCCGCCGAATGTCCGGCTGAAAGTCTTCCTGTTCCGGCAGCTCATCATCCAGTCGAATGTTCATCACCTCGGCAATCCGTGCATTGTTCAACATAGGTTTCTCCTCGGTTTCTGTTTTCAGATGATCGATTTTATTGGTAGTGAAAATTTTCGCACGATAGTACCATGCAGAATTTGTCTATACAATCAAGCGCAGCCGCTCACCCGAACGATACTTGCCTCCGCGGCAGAACAGCAATAGGAGGCATGCGCCCACATCCTCCACAGGAGAGAAGATAATGATCCCCGAGATAGAAATCGACCCAGGCAGACTCAGTCTCGCCCAACTTCGTCACATCGCCAAGGCGCCGGTCAGGGTGCGGTTGGCAAAAAGCTGCACCCCAAAAATCGATGCTTCGGTGGCAACGGTCAGGGATGTCATCAGCCAGGGGCGGGTGATTTACGGCATCAATACCGGTTTCGGTCTCTTGGCCAGCACCATTATTCCGGTCGAGGAACTCGAGCATCTGCAGCGGTCGATTGTCCTGTCCCATGCCGCCGGCGTCGGGGCCTTCATGAAGGAATCGACGGTCCGGCTGATGATGGTGCTGAAAATCAACAGCCTGGCCCGGGGTTATTCCGGCATCCGGCTCGAGGTAATCGACGCGCTGATCCGGCTGGTCAATGCCGAGGTCTCTCCGTGCATCCCGCAGAAAGGCTCGGTCGGCGCCTCCGGCGACCTCGCCCCGCTCGCCCATATGAGCACTGTGCTCCTTGGCGAAGGGGAGGCCATGCATCAGGGACAAAAGATCTCCGGCCTCGAGGCCCTGCAGCGGGCCGGATTATCGCCGATCACCCTCGGACCCAAGGAAGGCCTCGCCCTGTTGAACGGCACCCAGGCCTCCACCGCCTTTGCCCTGGAAGGACTGTTTGCCGCCGAGGAGCTGTTCGCCGCCGCCATGGTTTCCGGCAGTTTAAGCGTCGAGGCGGCACAGGGCAGCCGCCGGCCGTTCGATCCGCTGGTGCACGAGGTGCGCGGCCACCAAAGCCAGATCGATGCCGCCGCCTGCTACCGCATGCTCCTCGATCACAGTGAAATCGAAATTTCCCATCTCGGCTGCGAGGCGGTGCAGGACCCCTACTCCCTGCGCTGCCAGCCCCAGGTCATGGGCGCCTGCCTGACCCAGATCCGCAACGCGGCCGAGGTCATCGGTGTTGAGGCCAACGCCGTGTCCGACAACCCCCTGGTCTTTTCCAGGGAGAACGACATCATCTCCGGCGGCAACTTCCACGCCGAACCGATTGCCATGGCCGCCGACAACCTGGCCCTGGCCATTGCCGAGATCGGCGCCCTGTCCGAGCGGCGGATGGCCCTGCTCATCGACGGCCATATGTCCAAACTGCCGCCCTTTCTCGTTGAAAAAGGCGGCCTCAACTCCGGTTTCATGATCGCCCAGGTGACCGCGGCGGCCCTGGCCAGTGAGAACAAATCGCTGGCCCATCCGGCATCGGTCGACAGCCTGCCGACCTCGGCCAACCAGGAAGACCACGTCTCCATGGCCACCTTTGCCGCCAGGCGACTGTTGGAAATGGCCGAGAATAGTGCCGGGGTCGTGGCCATCGAGCTGCTCGCCGCCTGCCAGGGCGTCGATTTCCGCGCGCCGCTGAAGACCTCGCCAAGGCTGGAGACAGCAAAGGCCCTTATCCGCGCGGTCGTGCCCTTCTATGACCAGGACCGCTATTTTGCCCCGGATATTCAAAAGGCCCAGCAGCTCGTCCAGGCCGGGGCCTTCAATTATCTGGTCGGC
The DNA here is from genome assembly GCF_054657295.1 of Desulfocastanea catecholica. NCBI lineage: Bacteria > Pseudomonadati > Thermodesulfobacteriota > Desulfobulbia > Desulfobulbales > Desulfobulbaceae > Desulfocastanea > Desulfocastanea catecholica. The sequence goes on along the minus strand of NZ_BAAHYZ010000025.1, from coordinate 53,229 downwards.
CCCGACCTGCTGCCGAGCTTGACGTTCGAAAAACCTGGGTGGGCGAGGTGATTGCCACGAGGAGCAGCTTTTATTATCCGGGCTCGCGCTCTACGCTGGGTGGCACGTTTTTTCCAGGTTCTTCGGGGTGTATTGCGGTAACGTGACTAAGTTTCAGGTACAACACCTTGTTAAAACAAACAATAGGCCTTTTCTGAAGATACTTATGTTTGTTAGAAAACGGCAATAATTCCCTTTTCCGGAAAAAATTCCGGAAAAAAGAACAAAAATGCACAAAAAAAAGGCAGAGCCACCAATGACCCCGCCTTTCAATTTTGAAAATTATGTAAAAAATGATGTACTCTGCTTATTTCTTTTTCCGCCTGCGGGTGACACCGATCAAGCCGAATAAGCCTGCACCGAGCAGCACCATGGTTGCCGGCTCGGGTACGGGGGTTGTGCCATTGAACTCACCAACATGACTGATTTTTGAAACGTTGATGATATCCTTCATTGCGAATCCCATGTCTAAGAGCTCGACTACCCCATAGCCCGCTAAGGAATTATTTTGAAACAAAAAAGTATCATTATCGGTAACCTGCAGATTCCCTGTTTTGATGAGAAACCATGCAGGATCAGTATAGAGCTGGTGGGCAAAGTAACCAGTCTTGTTATCAACAGCAACCCACCCTGCACCCTCATTAGTGTCATATTTATCCGTCATAACAATAGTAGTATCATTAAGCACGTCTTGTACCCACTCCAACTCCGTGGCTTCTCCACTGTTACCAAGAGCAGTACTAAAAAGAAGAATGTCTTTATCTCCAACCTCAGTGGTGCCATTGTTAATGGTTAGTGCCTGCGCCAGGCCGACCATACCTACCAGAAAAAATCCAGTAGCCAGTGCTGCCAAAAATTTCTTTTTCATATTTTCCACCTTTCTTGTTTTGAGGCCAATCCTCACTCTCTTTAAAATACAGTGCCGTCTCTTTCTTATGCAGTCGAATTTCTTCCTGCACTGATATAAAATCAGCAAATCTTCTGAAAAGCCCTGCTCAACACCATGCAAAAACCAAAACTCAACTTATATAACAGGAATGCAACATTTGAGCCATTTTAAAAAAAACGCAATATGCTTTAAATAACAGTATATTAAGAGTATATAGCCGAGCAGGTGTTGGTCGTTTTCTTCGTCATTACGGATTTTATCGGATATTTTATCCGGATTTCCGAAATAAATTAGCAGGTCAGGATTGAATACTCGTATTTCCGTGATTGAAACAGTACCATATTATGCCGTTTATCGACGCATGCAGCGGGATACATTACTGCAAGGAGTCTTCGGAGATTGGCATGACCTAGCTGACATTCAGCGACAAACCCTTGTTAAAACTCACAATAGGCTTTTGACGGAGGCGCCTGGCTGCGTCGTGGGCAGCCATTTGTTTGGAAAACCGTACTGATTCACTTGTCGAGAAAAACTTCCGGGAAGGAGGACGAAAATGCACACAAAAAAAGGCAGGGCCATAAGTGACCCTGCCTTTAGATTTTGCAGATTAGGTAATAAGCTTATTTCTTGTTGCGCCTACGGGCTACACCTACCAAGCCGACCAAGCTTGTCCCGAAGAGCAGCATCATTGCTGGTTCGGGGACGGAGGTTGGAGGACCAACCAGACTTACTGAGAGATGAGATATTGTTGGTATATTTAATCCATCATTCAACGTATGTCGAGTAGTCCATTCCCCTGTCTGCAGTTGCGGATCGACAAAGTACAGAGCAAATTCATTTGATGCCTTAACAGAATAAAAATTCACATATTTTTCCGGATCGTATATTCCTGCTACAGACCACATGCCGGAATACCAACCATCAGATGAAGTAATAGTTACATCACCTGCATCACTAGTGCCTGAAGTAAAGTTCGTTGGGACCATCCCTAGATAATCCGTTACAATATCCTCAAGGATCTTATTATCATTGAGAGCACTTCCGTCAGGTTGGGTAAAAGTACCTATGTAGTACCCTGCATAATCATCCCCAGTATACCCAAAATAAGGATCACCCACATAGGTATCATAACTAGAATCACTTCTATCCCACACTTTATATTCCGCAGTCGTCGTCCCAAACAGCATAGTATAGGCGCTGGCCAACCCCACCAGCCCAAATACCAAGAATCCAGTCAATACCCCAACGAAGCATTTCTTTTTCATAATATCCCCCTTGTTTTTAAGTTTATTATAACTCAACACTAGCCCTAGCCGATAATTACTAGCCGATAATTACAGCAAAAAGCCTGCCTTTTACTTAACTTTAGCAAAATTTAGGCCAAATCCACAGAAAGAAGAATTATTCTTAATTTACCTTATTTCTAGGAACTTACCTGAAAATCCTTATTCTCAAAACTATCAGCGAGCAGCCACTTTTCACCGATTTTCCGGAATACAGTTTCAAAATAGGGGTCAAATCTTTATCCTTGACAGAAAATAGAAAATAGGAAAATAGGGAAAATAGGGGTCAAATCTTTATCCTTGACATTTAATTTTCAAACAAAGTATCCTCTTACCATGGCCAGAGCATTACGAATTCAATATCCCGGGGCGCTGTATCATGTCACCAATCGTGGCAATGAGCGCAGTGCCGTTTTCAAAGATGATGTTGACAGGAATGCGTTCTTAAATATTCTCTCTCATTCGATACATACCTATGGCGTCATCCTGCACAGTTTTGTGCTGATGGATAATCATTGGCACATCCTGGCCCAAACCCCCTTGGGCAACCTTAGCGAATTCATGAAAGCGAAATCGGGGTCAAATCTTTATCCTTGACATTTAATTTTCAAATAAAGTATCCTCTTACCATGGCCAGAGCCTTCGCAAGGGCATTCTCAAACAAATTCTAGGGGGGGGAATCGGGGTCAGGGGAATCGGGGTCAAATCTTTATCCTTGACAAACAATTTTCAACTAAAGAACAAAACAGGGTCAAATCTTTATCCTTGACATTTAATTTTCAATTAAAGTATTCTCTTACCTTGGCCAGAGCCTTCGCAAGGGCATTCTCAAACAAATTCCTAATGACTTTTTTCCGGTTGGCCTACCTTTACCATTCAAGACCTTTACATGCTGACAGAAATGAGCTACAATGTAGCCCAAAAGGGGGTGTTTACAATGGCAACTAATACAACCGTTCGCGCAAGGATTGACGGCAAGTTAAAAAATGGTGCAGAACGGCAAAACGGGGTCGGCAAAACCAAGGAATGGTGGGGTCAAATCTTTATCCTTGATATTTAATTTTCAAATAAAGTATCCTCTTACCATGGCCAGAGCCTTCGCAAGGGCATTCTCAAACAAATTCCTAATGACTTTTTTCCGGTTGGCCTACCTTTACCATTCAAGACCTTTACATGCTGACAGAAATGAGCTACGGCAGGAGGAGATGGGGTCAAATCTTTATCCTTGACATTTAATTTTCAACTAAAATACCCCCGTATCCATGGCCAGAGCATGACAAATTCAACACCTTTTACGCTTTATCATGTCCCAAATCGTGGCAATGAGCACGATACCGTTTTCAAGGCCAAGGTGGACAACATAAGCCGGCTCATCGTATGTATAAGCGGAGGTGTCAAGGTTAAGGATTTACCCCTCCCTTTCTTTTATTTAATAATTCCATAGTGCTAATTAAATCAGCAGGACTAAAAGTCGGAAGTTTTGATTTTTTGAAATCAGAAATATTCCTTGTAACAATATATTCAGCCCCTGTATGGATTGCAGACTCATGAAGAACAGCATCCTCGAAATCTTTGAATTTCGATTTGACAGCACCTTCAAGAACAACTCGATTGACAGGCGCTATGACAAAGAGAGCAAGCAGAGTTTGAATATGGCGGGAAGCAGCTTGAGAACCAAGTGATTTGCTGATGAGATAATAAATCGTTGTTATAGTGGTTGCGCATACAAAACCTATGATTTCAGACCGTTCCACTAAGGACATTAAGAACGCCGCATCGTTGGAAAAGGGCTCTCTGTCTAAAAGAACGTCTATAATGACATTTGTATCAAAGAGGATTTTCATAAATATTTTTCTTCTAAATATTTATGAAAATCCTTCTCATCAACGAAATTTCCTCTCAAGACTCCCTTGAGGGAGAGGACTGCCGGAGTTATCGGAAAATCTTTCTCAAATTTTTCATTTTTCATCATTTCAAATAGATCTGCGACTATCTGAGACACGGACTTCCCCGTCTTTGCCGAATATTGCTTAGCGTATTCAATGAGATTATCATCCATTCTCAAAGTTAATTTGGTATTCATACACAAGCCTCCTTTACATTGCGACGTATAGTATATTTTTATATGTACGCCAGCTTCCAAAGGATGTCAATTGCAATCTTCGGGACGTGGGGTCAAATCTTTACCCTTGACAAACAATTTTTAAATAAAGTATCCTCTTACCATGGCCAGAGCATTACGAATTCAATATCCCGGGGCGCTGTATCATGTCACCAATCGTGGCAATGAGCGCAGTGCCGTTTTCAAGGATGATGTTGACAGGAATCAGTTCTTAAATATTCTCTCTCATTCGATACATACCTATGGCGTCATCCTGCACAGTTTTGTGCTGATGGATAATCATTGGCACATCCTGGCCCAAACCCCCTTGGGCAATCTTAGCGAATTCATGCGCCACTTCAATATCACCTACACCTCGCACTATAATCGCCGACATAAACGAGTCGGGCATCTCTACCAGGGACGGTACAAAAGTTTCCTCGTTGAATTCGATTCTTACCTCTCCAAAGTCTCACGCTATATTCATTTAAACCCGGTAAAGGTATCAGAGAGGCAAAAGATGCCGGTTGACAGACAACTGGAATATCTCTGGGCTTACAAATGGAGCAGCCTTCCAGGATATATCGGCATAAAAAATACGCTTAATTTTGTCGAATATAAAACTGTTCTTGCCGAATACGGTGGTGACACCCAGAATGGAAAGATGGAATATAAGAAACAGATAATCGACGATCTGACAGCCGGGGTGCCGGTCCGGGAACAGATTGTCGGCCAAACCATTCTCGGCAGTAAAAAATTTGTCTCTTGGGTGAAGGAAAAATATATTGCCAATGAAAAGGACCGGGAGAGACCGGATATCCAAAAAATTCATCGATTTTTGTCCATGGATGCCGTGTTGGCAATTGTCGAGCAAGAAACGGGCATCAGCCAAGTCCTCCTTGCAACCGGAACAACAAGACAGATAGTCATGACCGCCCTTTATAACTTTGCAGGTCTCAATAACCGGGAGATAGGCGATATTTTGGGGGTAGATTACTCCACGGTCAGCCAAGCCAGAAAACGTCTGCGGGACAGGTCTGATAAGGACAGCAACATAAGCCGGCTTATCGGACGGATAAGCGGGAAGTGTCAAGGTTAAAGATTTGACCCTTTCCGCTCTAAACTCTGACAAGTTTCATTAACGGCTCAAAAGAATAGAGAGCAGGTCTGCGCCCAGATGCTTCTTCCAGGGTCAGAATTATTTCTTTTTCTAAAAGTATCCTTGTAAATCGAGCGGCAGACGCTGCTGGGATACCACTACCCGCAGTGAATTTGTTGTTTCTAAAAACTGGGTTTGTAAACACGAAATCCAATGCATTGACGCTCCACTTTGAGGAGAGTGCATTAAAAAAGACGGTTTTCATCTCTTCATAAAGGCTCCTTATGTTCTCTGCAATGGACAGATTTCTAATAGCTTGCTGTTCTACAGCTCCCAGAAAAAAAGCACTCCAACTTTCCCAGTCTCCATGCTCGGAAACATTCCTCATTGTATCAACATAAATATCTTTATTTTCCTCCAAGTACCCACTTATATAGAAGTGTGGCGCAGATATTGTTCCATATTTCCAGAGCATCAACGTTATCAACATACGTCCAATACGACCATTACCGTCTTTAAATGGATGTAATGCCTCAAATTCAACATGGGTAATACCTGTTTTGACTAATGCCGGATGTGTGCCGTGGTCTATATATTGAAAGAGCTTATCCAATCCATCCTGTAGTTTTTCCGGGGAAATAGGAATAAATAATATTTTCTTCTTTAACTTATCGGCTAAGTAGTTTTGCTCGTTCTTAAACTTACCCGGCGATTTTAAAGCACCACGTCCAAAAGACAGTAAGCGTTGATGGATGCCCTTGATAAGAGATTGGGTCAGAGGATATCCCTCCTCCATTGCTTTTTGTGTAGCCTTCAAGGCCCTCTGATACAGAATGGTTTCGATGACTTCGGATCTTACATTTGTTGTGTTCTCTATTTCCGCATCATGGTCAGCCTCATATTTTAAAATTTCATCCATGGTACTTACTGTACCTTCCATTCTTGAGGAGATAACAGCCTCTTGATTACGCAGAGGAGCTAGCAGTACTTCGCTATTATGCATATTTTTTAACATCTGATCATAGCGAGCTACTGCATCGGTTGCTTTTATTAATGGCTCGACAAATTGCCCATAATCCAGCTTTTCTGGGGGAAATTTGTCATAATGATAGTCGATAGCATTTTCTAAACTTAATTCCATATTCGGCTCCTTGCTCTATTGATGTATATATTTTCACAAAAATTAACGACAAAACAGTTAATCGTCAATATTTTTTTATATTTGAGAGAATAAACACGTTGAGTCGCAATAATTGAGCTCAAACCGATTTGTCTCTCATAATTTTGCTTTTTCAAGAGACAAATACGATAGGCATTAAGGGATTCAACTCAAATCAACTTGGCCATCATTTGATGTACTTTTTGAGAAACAACAGGCGCTACAATCGGTCTTAAATCACTTTCAACATCCATTGTGGAGCAGCAATCCATACCCCCTGCAAAAGAGTACAACTGACACAATTGATGACAGTGGTTATAATTACAGGATAAACGGTGACACGGAGTGCAATGTGATGCAGGGTAAAGAGAGTACCTTTATTCCTCTTGACACCAACCCCCTGAAGAGCAAAACACTCGTATACCCGGGACCTGTAATGGAGGTATCTGATGCCTGGAGCCGTCGTCAAAACAATAAAAGGTTCTGCACAGTTGATTTGGGTCCGCTATCTCCTCCTGCTTATTGCCGTTCTCACTCTCAGCCTTCCTTCTCATCCATTACTACTATTGGCAGGCGAACCCTCCTCCCAGGCTGTGGTTCTGGACATCCAGGGAGCCATCAGCCCGGCGACAAGTGACTATATAAGAAAGGGTATGGGCAAAGCGGCCGACGTTCTGGCCGACCTGGTGATTGTGCAGATGGACACACCGGGCGGCCTTGACCGCTCGATGCGCGATATCATTCAGATGATTCTTGCCTCGCCCATTCCTGTGGTCAGCTACGTGGCCCCGGCTGGTGCCAGGGCGGCCAGCGCCGGAACCTATATCCTCTATGCCAGCCATGTCGCGGCAATGGCTCCGGCGACAAATCTCGGCGCAGCCACGCCGATCAGTATCGGCGGGCTGCCGGGATCACCCAGGCCTGAGGAAGGGGAAAAAAAGCAGGACAAGGACGAGCTGCCGACCGATGATGCCGCCACCCTGAAGAGAAAAGTGATCAATGACGCCTCGGCCTATATCAAGGCCCTGGCCGAGCGACACGGCCGCAATGCCGACTGGGCGGTACGGGCGGTTCGTGAAGCGGTCAGTCTGTCGGCGGAAGAAGCCCTGCGGTTGCAGGTCATCGATTTTGTCGCCACGGACCTGCCGCATCTGCTGCATCAGCTGGATGGCCATGAGATACGCCTTGATGCCGGCGTGCAGCGTCTCTCGACAAAGGAGATGACCCTGACCAGGATCGAGCCAAGCTGGCGCTACCGGCTGCTGGCGGTGATCAGCGATCCCAATGTTGCCTATTTTCTGCTGCTGCTCGGCTTCTATGGGCTTATTTACGAACTGGCCAATCCCGGCGTCTTCCTGCCGGGCGTCGCCGGTGGCATCTGTTTACTGCTGGCTTTTTACGCCTTCCAGATTCTGCCGATCAACTACAGCGGGCTGGCCTTGATTCTGCTCGGCATCACTCTGTTGATCAGCGAGGCCTTTATCCCCAGTTTCGGCTCGCTCGGCATCGGCGGCATCGTCGCCTTTGCCATCGGTTCGCTGATCCTGATCGATGATGCAAGCCTGCGCATTTCCCTGTCGGTGATCATCAGCACCACCGGCATGTCGGCCCTGTTTATCCTGCTGCTGCTCGGCCGCATGTTGAGCCTGAGGAAGACAAAAGTCCGCACCGGCGAAGAGGCTCTTATCGGCATGATCGGCGAAGCGGCGCAGGATTTTACCGGCGAAGGGCGGATCCTGCTGCTTGGCGAGTCCTGGTCGGCCAAAAGCCCGGCAGACGAACATTTCAGCAAAGGCGCCAAGGTAAGAATTACTGCCCGCAAGGGGCTGGAACTGACGGTGGACAAAATAAGGGAGGACCCATGAGATGACTATCTATCCATATATGCAGTACCTGGTACCGATAAGCCTGCTCATCGCTTTTATCGTGCTTTCTTTTCGCATAGTCGCCGAATACGAACGGCTGGTGATTCTTTTTCTCGGCCGCTTCCAGACGGTAAAAAAACCGGGGCTGAGGATTGTCGTGCCCGGCATCCAGCGCGCCTTTCGTGTCGACCTTCGGGTGGTGACCATGGATATCCCGCCGCAGGATGTTATCTCCAAAGACAACGTCACCGTCCGGGTCAATGCGGTGCTCTACTTCCGGGTGGTCGATCCGGAACGAGCGATCATCCAGGTGGAGGAATTCCTTGTGGCGACCAACCAGCTGGCGCAAACCACCCTGCGCTCGGTACTCGGCCAGCATGAGCTGGACGAAATGCTCTCCGAACGGGAAAGGTTAAACGACAGCATCCAGGAAATAATCGACAAGCGGACCGACGCCTGGGGCATCAAGGTGATCAATGTCGAGATCAAGCACATCGACCTCAATGATACCATGATCAGGGCCATTGCCAGACAGGCAGAGGCGGAACGGGAAAGACGGGCCAAGGTCATCCATGCCGAGGGCGAATATCAGGCCGCGGAAAAATTACTGGCCGCCGCCGAAATTATCTCACAGAACCCGCAGGCCCTGCAACTGCGCTATCTGCAGACCTTAAACGACATCTCCTCGAGCCAGAATTCGAGCACGATTGTTTTTCCCTTCCCGGTGGACATGATGCAGTCACTTATCGGCAAAAGTGGGGAGATTAAGGAGGCTGCGGAGAAATAAATGGCTTTTTCTTTATCCGGGGACACGATGGTCGTCCACATCGTGTCTCCGGACAAAAAGAATTAGTATAACGCTATCTTGCCGCATGCCTGCCAAGGTTTTCAACATAATAATCAATAGCCTTGGTTATAAATTTTGACCGGTCAAGGCCGTCGCTTTGCTTTATTATATCGGCAATGGTGTCCAGTCTATCCACCGGCAGCATCACGTTGACCCGTTTTTTCGGGCTGTAGTCTTCCATGATCTTTTCATTGGGAACCAGCGGAAAAACGACCTCCCCCTCTTTCGCCACGGCCTTAACCTCTTCGTAGGTACTTGGCGCTTGATACTCGCGCCCCTTGCGCTCGACTACCAGTAACCCGCTTAACGCATCAATAGCCTTCCAGTGAGGAAAAAGGGGTCAGTTTTGTGTTGATGGATAGCATTGCGACCCTCTCCTTCCGCTTTCCTTCTGCTCTTGACACACTCATTTTCTTACCTTACATTGAAAAGGTAAGAAAAATTCTTCAAAAGGTGCATCATGCAAACTGTCATATCATCAAAGTTTCAAACCACCATTCCTAAAAAAATCAGAGAGCAACTCTCTCTTTCTGTGAGTGACACCCTGGAATGGGAAGTGGAAGATGGTCGTATAATTGTGACCTCTGCCCAGTCCGATTTTTTGAAATACAAAAACTCAATTCCAGTGGGGCCCGGTGATATTCAAGAGGATATTCAACAGGCAAGAAAGAAACGGGCGAACAGGTACGCATGAAAAAAATCATTATTGACACCAACTGCCTGATTTCATTTGTAAGCGATCGCAATGCCGATCAGCAGGAAAAAATCGCCGCGCTCTTCAACAAAACCAAACAGTTAAAAAGTGGAGTAATATGCCATCATCATGTTATCAGTGAGTTTGTTTATGTCCTGACCAGCGTATACTCATTAAAAGCTGACAAGGTGCAGCAGATGGTTGCAGACCTGATATCCATGCCTGGAGTGACGTATACATCTGATGTGGATATGCACATGCTTCTTTCGCTCTGGCCGAAAAGTATTCCGGATTACGGTGATGCCGTTCTTGCGGCATATTGCAAAAAAACAAAAGGAACGTCCATTGCCACATTTGATAAAAAATTCCACAACGCTTTAATCAGCGCCGGCTTGACCATTGTACAACTATGAGTGACTTGAAAAAATATATAGATAAACGAATTCGGTCGATCAAATCAGCGTGGAAAACAGTAACGAAGAAAGGGTTTCAGACGATTGCCTGAAACCCTTTAAAATTGGTCGGGAAGAGAGGATTTGAACCTCCGACCCCAGCGTCCCGAACGCTGTGCTCTACCAGACTGAGCCACTCCCCGACAGAGTGATTTTTTTGGTTGGTCCTTTCGGAATGTGTTTTGTGAATTAGCACAGTCCGCGTGACATGTCCAGCCATTTTTTTGCTAAACGTTCACCGGCACCGAAATAATCCACAATCGTGTTATAGACCAGGAGGCGGTAATTTTCCTGCACAGTAAAACGGAAAAGAGCCCGCCGGTCAACTGCAACCGGCGGACTCCCGTGGCCTTATCAGCTCTTTTTCACCCCGTTCGGGCAAACGGCAAGGGGTGCGGGTTTCAGCAATTTTGCCCAGAACCGCAGCACATCCTGAAAGGCATCCCAGTCTTTTACGGCCAGCATCGTCTGTTTCGTGTACGCCAGTTCTCTTTTGTCCATGTACGCATCCTCCAAATTTTAGACAGTTTTGATCCGGCGACAAAAAAGGCCCCCGGACCAAAGAGTTTGGTCCGGGGGCCCTGATTTCACCACAGACATACGCTTTAGCGCTCACGGGGTGAGCGCTCTTTCTCCCTGATCCGCGGGGAGAACAGCATCAATTGTCAAGGCAGGTATTCTGACTTCCGGATCTACCTACAAATCGCGCCTTCCCGTAGTATTCTCAGTGGCTCAAGCGATTTTCGTCCCCGGTCACAGCGGCGGGCCCGTCCCGGATTTACACCGGGTTCCCTCTGGTCGTGCTTCTGGTCTTGCGACACCCTGACATCTCTTTTTCTATCCTGAAAGCAGGCCCGCGTCAAGAGGAGAGTCAGGGCGGCGGGAGAGACACCTACGCTTCACTCTGCAAGCGCCTGATTTCAGCGAGCATCTCCCGCCCGCCGTTATCTAGAATATATTCGCCGACGGCCCTGCCGAGAACTTCCGGCTCACGCGCAGAGCCTGTTGCCGTCCGCCGCAAAATTCTGCCGCCGTCAAGCCCGGCCAGCCCGGCGGTAAGGGTCAGTTCGTCGCCGTCGACGACGGCGTAGCCAAAGGCCGGAATACTGCAGCCGCCTTCGAGTTTTTTCAGAAAGGCCCGCTCGGCGAGCAGACAGACCTCGCTGAGCGGATTATTCAGACATGCCCGGATCTTCTCCAATTTCCCGGCCTCGAGCGTGGTGGCCGCTTCGATGGCGATACACCCCTGGCCCACCGGCGGGACAAACTGCTGCTCGTCAAACTCCATGACGATCATGTCGCCGTAGCCCATCCGCTTGACTCCGGCGTAGGCGAGCATCAGCGCATCGCAGTGACCATCCTGCATCTTTTTGATCCGCGTCTGCAGGTTGCCGCGCATTTCGACGATGGCGACATGGGGATAATAGTGCTTGAGAAAGGCCCTGCGGCGCACCGACGAGGTCCCGACCACCAGGGGCCGGGTGCTGTCGGCTATATCGATGGAGTCGTCCAGGCTGACCAGCACATCATTGACCTTTTCCCGCTCGGTGAAGGCAATAAGGCGAAACTGTTCCGGTAACTGCGACTGCATGTCCTTGGCGCTGTGTACGGCGATGTCGGTCATGCCGCCGGCCAGCTGCTCCTCGAGCTCGACGGTAAACACCCCTTTACTGCCGATCTTGGCAATGGACGTGTCGAGTACCTTGTCACCAATGGTCTCCATGGAGCTGATCTCCGTCGCCATTCCTGCACCGTTCAGATAACCGGCGACCGTCTCGGTCTGCCACATGGCCAGCTTACTTTTCCGTGTTCCAATTTTTATCATAACATTATTCCAAATACGTATCCGATATACTCAATTAGTCTTTCTTTTATAATCCTAGCCGGTTATTGATTTCCGTTCGGTTTTTTTCCAAGAAAACCTCAAACCAGCAGACTACAACATAACCGGCTTTGCCGAAATGACAATTTACATCCATTTCTTTCGGTCAACCATTGCCTGATATGGTGCAAATCAGTATCATATGCACATGCGACTACTTCTTTACAACATACGTTACGGTACCGGTCATAAAGCCGGGTACCACCTGCCGCTCCCTTTTGCCGGGTTTTTCAAACGGACCAGCGTCAACCTCGAGCGGATCATCAGCTTCATCGCGGCGGTGAATCCGGATATCGTCGCCCTGGTGGAAGTCGACTCCGGCTCCTATCGCAGCGGCAACCTCTGCCAGGCACAGAGCATCGCCGACACCCTGGGCTATAATTATATCGTCGAAAGCAAGTATAACCTCCACTCCCTGGCGCACAAGGTTCCGGTGCTGCGCCAGCAGTCCAATGCCCTGCTGACCAAACAGAGTATAGAGAATTTTCATTTTCACTATTTCGAGCAGGGCGTCAAGCGACTGGTCATTCAGACCGACCTGCAGGCCGTCGCCGTTTTCATCGTTCATCTGTCGCTGAAATACCGCCACCGGCAGAACCAGCTTGAAAAACTGCACGACCTCATCCAGGAAACCGACAAGGAGGTGATCATTGCCGGTGACTTCAACACCTTCTGGGGCAGCCGGGAACTGAATCTTTTCCTCGCCGCGACCGCACTGAAAAACGCCAACCTGACCAATATGCCATCCCACCCAAGCCACGCGCCGTTGCGGCAGATTGATTTCATCCTGCACAGCTCCGGCATCCGCATCGATAATTTTTATATTCCCGACATACGTTTGTCCGATCATTCTCCGCTGATCTGTGATTTTTCCTGCGTGCTGAGCTGACCAACAGCTTGACCGGCAGCTTGACCAATCAGCTGGCCGACAGGCAGGCGGACTTCAAAGCAGCTGCCCTGGTGCAGCCGGCTCGACACGGAAGCGATACCCCGATGCGCGGCGATGACCGCATGGACATAGCTGAGGCCGAGGCCGAGGCCTTTCTGCGATCGGCTGCGATCGCCGCGGTAGAGACGCTCCCAGATCCGGCCCTGTTCACTCTCGGAAATACCCATGCCGTTGTCGGCAAAGGTGACAACCACCTCCCCGCCGACCACCTGCCCAACAATTTTCACCCAGCCGCCTTCCTTGCCGTACTTAATGGCGTTGTCGAGAAGATTGGCCCATACCTGGGAGATGCGGGTACTGTCAACGTGTGCCGGCAGCGCCTGGGCCACCTCCAGCTGCACCGCCACCTGCTTCTCTTCGGCGACGTATTCGTACAGCGTCACCACCTGCTGCAGAGTCGAGGTGAGATCACAGCCCTGCAATTCGAGTCGCATGGTCCCTGATTCCGCCTCGGCGACGCTCATCATGATCTTCAGCATGGCCAGCACCCGATCGGACTCTTCCAGGCAGTCGGACAGCGCCTCGTGCAGCCGCCAGGTGTCATTTTCCGCCTGCAACCCATACTCGGCAACGGAGCGCAGCCTGGTCATCGGCGTGCGCAGGTCGTGGGCGACGTTGTCCAGGGATTGCTGCATCTCCGACACCAGCCGGCGGTTCTGCCGGATGAGCTGGTTGATCTGGCCGTACAGGCGGTCCAGCTCCGGCCCGTTGCCCTGTTCCGCCAGCAGTCCGGCCTTTGGCCGCTGGATAAGCTCGGCAATTTTCTCCCTGGTGACGATCAACGGCGCAAGGCTGCGTTTAATAAACAGCAGGGCCAGCGGCCAGAGCAGAAACGCGCTGCCGCCAATGATGCCCAGTGTCGCGCGCAGCAGCTGGTGATAAAGACCATAACCGGCCCGGCCATCCATGCCCGCCTGAATGACCACGCCGTCATCATAGCGCCGGACGATAAGGGTCAGGATGCGTTGTTCCTCGCCCGTCCCCACCGGTAGCCACACGCCGCTGCGCTCCGGCGACAGGTCGATCAATCCCTTGAAACTGAGCGCCCCGGCCTGCTCGCCGACCACGACCATCTGGTCGCCGCCCTGGATGATGCGCAGGAAAACCAGCCCCCCCGGCAGAGGCTCCGGCTGGGGAAAAGCCGAGCCAAGCGAAGAACCCCACGAAGAACCAATCAGGCGACTGGCCGAGCGGTGCGAGGCAAGATAGCCATCGAGCATCCTCTCGATCTGGTCCCGCTCCTTGGTCTGCAGGTGGCTGCGCACACTGAACAGATACACCAGTGCCAGCAGGATCCCTCCGACCCAGAGAAGGAGAAACAGTGGCAGCGCTTTCCTGGCGCGGGACCAGGAGAAATCCTCTCTAGTCAGCTTTAAGAACATAGCCCACGCCCCTGACGGTATGGATCATCTTGTCCGCAAAGTCCTTATCGACCTTATTGCGCAGACGGCAGACCAGCACATCAACGACGTTGGTCTGCGGATCAAAGGCGTAGTCATAGACCCGTTCGAGGATCGAGGTCTTGGACAGGACAATGCCCGGATTGTGCATCATGTATTCCAGAAGGGCATATTCCTTGGCCGGCAGCTCAATTTTTTCGCCGTCTCTGACTACCTCATGCTTGAGCAGATCCATCTCCAGCTTGCCCACGGTGAGAAACATCGGCTTGGTATTTTTCTTGTCCCGCCGGATAAGGGCCTGGACCCGGGCGAGCAGCTCGCTGAAGGAAAAGGGCTTGACCATATAGTCGTCGCCGCCCCGCTGCAACCCCTGGATGCGGTCATCGACGGATTGCCGGGCGCTGAGGATGAGCACCGGGGTATTGACCTCTTCGGCGCGCATGGTTTCGATAACGCTCAGGCCATCGCGATACGGCAGCATCAGATCGATGACCGCGGCGTCGTGGCTGGCGGTCAAGGCACATTCCAGGCCCGACTGGCCATCAGCGCATCTGTCGACACTAAAACCTGCTTCCTTTAAGCCCTTCTCGATAAAGGAGGCAATTTTCACATCGTCTTCAATCAGTAAAATACGCATGGTGTTTCGGAAAAGAGTTCACGCTGATTTATCTTGGAGAGCAATCACCGAACAGTTTCTGCCGGTCAGCCCATTATGCAGGCGGCTCGCCCGCCGATAGGAAAAATAATCATCACTGCAGCAGGTGCACATGTTAGCCGTCGCGATACGCGCATCGGACATGCCCGCACGGAGCAGCTGATGCCTGCTGATGCGCCAGAAATCAAAATAATTTCTTCGGACCATGAATTGCTCAAACTCGGGAGGCAGCTCCCGGCGGTAATTGACGAATTCGGCGCAGCAGGGTCCGAGAGAAGGGCTGATGACCGCCTGGACATCCGCCGGTACGGTGGCATAGTTTTGCGCCATGACCTGAAGCACCTGTGGAAGGATACCCTGCACACTGCCCCGCCAGCCGCAATGCACGGCGGCGATCACCTGGTGCACCGGGTCAAAGAGCAGGACCGCCTGGCAGTCGGCCTGCTGGATCATCAGGCCGACACCCGGCCGATCGGTGATCAGGGCGTCAAACCCGTCGACCTCTCGGTTGTCGGTCAAGGGCTCGGTCAGACAGAAGATGCCGGTGTCATGCACCTGCCTGGCCGACAGGATATGGGCCACGGACAGCGCCGAGCGCACCTTTTCGCGATTCTCCCGCACGGCCTGTGGCAGATCGCCGACCTGCTCGCCGACGTTGAGCGAAGCATAGACGCCCCGGCTCACGCCGCCATGGCGATCGAACATGGCATATTTGCAGTGCCTGGCACCTTGTTCGGGAAACTGTTTAATATTTAAGTCTTGCATAACCATTCTCGACAGCCTTTCTTTTTAGCAAGCCGTTTTAAAACGACAATCCTCTTCAAGGTAAAGCAGGCACCGCCTGGTGGCAATAAAAAAGGGCCATGTTCATTGCTATGAACATGGCCCCTGGGCTTTCAGGTTGGAGCTTTACTGATTAGAAAAACGCCTCGAAGGTAAGATAGATCTGATCGGCGCTTTCCACCGGATCGAAACCATTTGGCATCACCGAATTTAACATCCCAATTGTCGCACTATCATCCAGATCAATGGGTTTCATATTCCAGTCGCCTGAACCGGAATAATCATACTCGTAGTGCTGATAGCCAAGGCGTACAAAGGTCTTGGCATATTTCGAGATAGCCTCGCCGGTCGGCAGATCCCAGATGGTGTAGATCTCATAGACCTGGCCTCTGGTGGCCAGCTTGGACTGGTAAATATCATCATGGCCCGGGGCCATGGCCAGCCAGTATTCCGAACCGTAGTTAAACTCGGCACCGAATTTCAAACCAACATTATCGAGATCATAGCGCACGCCGACGTAGGCCGAATAGCCGTTTTCCTTGTCGTCATTGTAATAAGTTGGGCTGAACGGATCGTTGAACAGACCACTGTCCGGCCGGGTCTGCGACCAGCCGCCGGAGATGAAGTAGTTCAAGCCGGCAATCTTATCCTGATAGACAGCGGCGGTATGCCAGACATCGCCAAGGTTTTCTCGGGGACCCATGCCAGACCCCATGGGAGGGGGTGCACCAAAATTTGCATTGATGATTGGATCCTGGAAATTGGGATAATTAAAGAGATCAAAGGCGAGAAAGCTCTGGATATAGGCAAAACGATCGCCTTTTTTCATGATATCCCAGCTCAGGCCGGCGAAATCGGTATCCTTAATGTTGGTCTCCTGATCCTCCAGACCGGCCTCAAAGCCTCGGCCATAGCAGAAGCGAATGCGACTGGAGCCAAGATCTTCCAGGCCCCAGTTCCAGGCGTAGCCCAGGGATATCCCGTCAAAGGGCCAGTCCATAAAGGCCATCGGCGTGGCCAGGCGCTCCTCATCATTCATTCTCATCTGGCCGGGAGGACCATCGGTGGTCGGCCGGCGGCCGATCGAGAACCACATCGGCAGGCCGCCGATATTGTTCCAGTTGACAAAAGCACGGTCAACATAGAGGGCACTGCTGCCGACAGGCGACCGGGCAATATTGCCATCGAAAAGCGGATACATCGCGCCACTGTCGTCAGTAAAGGCGGACTGGTTGCCCCAGGTCTTGTACATGGCCAGACGACCCTTAAACTCGACGTTTTCCGTCGCCTTGACGCGCATGTTCAGGCGGAAGCGGTTGGTCCACAGGGTGTCGTTATCGAGATCGCGGCCAAAGACCGTTTCGGCGTTGTAGAAATCCAATCGGCTGCGATAATCTCCGCTGAGATCAAAGCGGGAGATGAGGTCCCACGCTTCAGAACGTTCATCCATGTCCTCGACATCACTGCCAAGCTCTTCAACATTTTCCGCCAGCGCCTTGTTCTGGTCGGACTGGGCGGCCATCGCGCCACGCAGCTCCTCGAGTTGCCTGCTCAGCTCGTCGATCTTTTTCTCCAGGTCGGCGACATTCGCGTTGTCTTGGGCCATGCCCCACGTCGGCAGGGCGAGCATTCCGGCCAGTGCCATGACTGAAATTTTTTTCACCATTGTTTTTCCCCCAGGGTAATTGTTTCTACTTCCCGATTTTGTGTACCATTGCTTTCCGGCATCTACGCTTAAGAAAAAAAGCATTTAATTGAATAGATAAGTTTCTGAATACTACAAGCGTCCAGCTGCTGTCAAGGGGCTTTATCAAAAAAACTGTAACGTCGTACAAAATATTGTATCACTTTTGCTTATTTATTTTAATACTTTTTTGCCATTATTATCTTTTTTTGACAGGGAGGGCAGCGGACGGGTATATATTCGCCAGGAGGCTGTCCCAAACCCACGCCATATCAGGAGCCACGCCTCAAAGACCACAATATTGTGCATGCCCTATGAAAATTCCCATTATTATGTCCGCTTTCGGCACGACCTCGAAGGCCGTGGCCACCTATACCCGGCTTGATACCGCTCTCCGCCATCATTTCCCGGGCACGGAGATCATCTGGGCATATTCGTCGCGAATGATCACTCGGGAGCTGCACCAGCGGCAGGAATCGACCGTCGAGCATCCCGCAGAAGTCCTGCGTCGGCTTGCCGCCGAAGGGGTGCGGGCGGTTATCATGCAATCCCTGCATTTATTCCCCGGTACCGAATTCCACGGGCTGCTGCGCATCGCCGGAACATCGCCGCTCAACTGCACTGTCGGCAAACCGCTGCTGACCAGTCCGGAGGACTACCAGCAGGTGGGGGAAATTTTGCGGCCGGTCATCGCCGAGCGGCCGCAAAAGGCCATTCTGGTCCTCGGCCATGGCACCGATCATCCGATCTGGACTGCCTATTACACGCTGGAAAAAATTCTGCGCAAAAAATTCGGCGAGAGAATCTTTGTCGGGGTGGTGGAAAAATTTCCCGATTCAGCCCACCTGGTCGAGGAGATCGCCAACCGTGGTTTTACTCGAGTGTGCATCCTGCCACTTTTTCTCGTCGCCGGCATGCACTATCGCCGGGACATCATCAGTGACAGTCCATCCTCCTGGCGATCGCGGCTGCAGCGCAGAAACATCGCCGTGGAATCCCTTGATTACGGCCTGGGCCTCTATCCGGGACTGGAAGAACTTATCATCCGACATATTGTAGTGGCTAGGAAATCAATCGACAACAGATGACCAAAACACCTGCCGGTACTGATCGACGCGAAAATCAAAGGTAGTATAGGAAGGCTGTGTTCTTTTACGTCTTTTGTACAGCGCGCTGCTGCCGATGGCCCGGTTGGCGGCATTGGAGGGAGAGGTGAGAGAAACGGTGGTGTAGGTCCTGCGGCAAAGGGTGAACTGATGTTTTCTCGGCACATCGCTGTCGACACAGTGCAGCTGCAGATCAGAGGGACCATACGCCGGTGAAGTTGACGCCTTGTCGGTGTCAAACTGTTCCTTTAATTGCCGGCGAAAGAGATATTCCGGGCCGTTTTTGCTGTTGCCGCCGGTAAATATCAGGGTTGTGATGGTTGGATGCAGCTCGAGCTGGCGCAGTATATCGCGTTGGCGGATGTCCATCATGCCGAGGTCCGAGGACTCCATCCTGCTCCGCCGACACGACTCGACAATATCGCAGATGCCGATCCTCTGCCGGATAAGGAATTGCTGTCGTTCGGTTACCGCCGCCCGGGAATTGTCATAACGCAGACCAAGGTGAAAGATTGTATCGAGAACCGGCCAGAGCGTGCCGTCGCAACTGCCGTAGCAAAAGTCGACATCGCGCTCCTTGAGCCGGCCCTGGGAAAACCTCGGCGGCGGCAAGGTGCCGACAATGATCCTTTCGGCACCTGCGGGAATAAAAATTTCGTAGGGGTGTGCGTGTGTAAGAATAGCTGTATTTCCCGTTTCTTACCTGTACAAATCAGCTGGCGGGCAGTTGTTTTGTCCCGGAGTACTGTCGGGCAAGGTTATTGTCGATAACATAAATGCAGATTTCTTTTGCCCCCTGCCGGGAATAGCGAAATTTCTGCTGCAGGTTTTCTATCATAAAGGTGACGTCGCTCTGGATTTTTTTATCATAGGTCTTGAAATCATCCCGGTTAAAATCCTTCACCGCCCGCCGGAAATTTTCATTTTTCAGAAACGGTTCGAGGACTTTTTCCTTGAGATTATAGGTGAATCTTTCATGAAGATGCTGATAGAGCGTGGTTTCGCTGATGGGCAGGCCGTCGCGCAGCATCTCCTGGGGCAGGGCAATGGTGGTATAGGTTTTCTGGACGCTGTTTCTAAATGACAGCCTGCCGGCCGGGACAATCTGCAGGCGGTCCTCCATGCGTCGAAAAAAATCCTCGGTAATTTCCAGTTTCTCCCCAGTAAAATTGCAGGTCTCGACCGCACCGATCTCAAAATTTACCGCAAAAATATAGTTCATGATCTCCCGGGAGATCTGTTCCTCGTTATAGTAGTACAGCGACTCCTTCACCTCCTGCAATACCGTGTAATTATACATGCGCAGCAGGGAATCAAGAAAGCCCATGGGCAGGATATCGCGGTCATTTTTACAGAATTTCCTGAAAAACTTGCCGAGCATCGACATGTCGATCAGTTTATCGGGCCGGGCATAGGTCGAATAAAAATCATTGAAAAGTTTAATCGAATCACGACCGGAGAGTCCTTTCCAGCCATCTTTCTCCGATTCGGCAACGATTCTATGTCTTCTCTTGGCGGTAAAATTGGTCACATCCTCTTCCGTCAGCCATTCGGGAATGTACCCGGTATAGATCTCCATCTTCAGTAATTGGAGATGGATATCACAATAGGTCTCATATTTTTCCGGCCGGCCGATCCATTCTTCCAGCGCCGCCGATTTGGTGCGTAACCTGGTGGCAATAATGACCCGGGCAAAATTATGCAGCACCCGCGGCAGAAAACTTTCATCAATATGTTTGCCGAAATTTTCCCGATATATATCCACTTCTGTTTTTAAATCGAGAACATAAGGGATATTAATATATTCAACGCGATCGGAAAAGGCATGCAGGTCCTCGAGTAATTTCTTGTCCTCGGGGTTCATCAGGGCATAGAGCAGGGAGTTCACCGTCTCCTCTATATCCTCCACCTTGTGCACGCCGTCGCTGATAATATTGTGCAGCTCCATTAACCTCTCGGTATTATGAGATTTAATATCCATCAAGGCATAAATGCCGTTATTGGTCTTGGCATAGCGGGAATAGACATAACTGACCCGCTTCCCCTCCAGCAGGGTATCGAGTTTTCGCTGAATAATGTCGTTGCTGATGATGCCCTGCCGCAGCGGTTTGTCCCCGGGATTGAAGACCGATATGCCTTCGCCCAGACGTCGATTGAATATATAGGGCCGGGCGTGGATGCATTCCATAACCTTCTGCGGATCCTGATATTTTCGGAGTAACTCCTCATACAGGGAAACGCAGATGGTGCACGGCTCCTCATGGAAGATCCATTCATATTTCTTGCCGGTAAACAGCTGCCATTTGAACCTGTCATTTTCGAAAAGATCATCAAAGAATTTACGCCGGACATCCTTGGGGATGAGCAGCAGCGGGTTATCATGGCTCGGACAGGGCACATCGAAATGCCCGCTCAGATCGGCATTCTCCCTGCACACGCACTTCATCTCCTCGGCCAGATCTTTCTTGCCGTTATTTTCCAGCACCCAGGCCAGCTTGTCGGTCAGAGAGTTAAAGCTGTGCAGCCCGCCGACCAGAGGATCATTCTTCAACCGCCAGACCACCTCGTAACGCGAACCCTCGGGTGAATTGGCATATTGCTCGAATGAGCGCAGCAGATTGTTCAAAAAAGTCGACTTACCGCTGCCGTGAGGGCCATCGAAAATATAGATTTTATTCTGCTTTGCCCCCACCTTGAAACTTTCGACATGGCGCATCAGGCGGTTGGCAAAGAGGCGATCGGCAAAAAAAGGCCGGTCGGAATCTTCGACAAACAGTTTACTGCAGTCATATTTCAAAAATTGAATTGATTCCGGATCTCCGCCATATTCATCAATGCCTTTTGCCACCAGGGAATCAATCATATCCGAGTAGAGTTGATAAATATTGCGAATCATCCGGTCGGGATACTTGACGACTTCCTGCAGAAAATCGGTAAATGACAGGATCGGTGACTGGCGCCACTGCTCCCTGTCCTGTTGAAGATTCCCCATGGCCTTGCTTACATCACGCATGCCCTCACCCCCCCAGCTGTCAGTCAATCACGACCCGTGACATTTTCCTGTTTTTCATGGTGTACCGCATCCGTTTCCAGGTTATTTTTCCCTCCGGTTCCTCCGTCCTGGGAGGCTGCTGTGCTTCTCTTTTCGCCAACTCCGCTTCGTGGGTATAGAGGCTCACCTTTCCCCCCCAGAGAAATTCCAAGCCGAGAAGCGTTCCCTCGATGTAATCACGGTAGAGGGGCTTCCCTTCAAAAAGGTGATTGATAATCAGGGCATTGTCGTCATCGACATTGATGGTGACCGCCGGCGGATGGTAGAGAGAATCAGCAACCATCTGCTTGTAATGTTTCGCCTTTTTCGATTTGACATAATATTCCCAGGTCATGCGCTCCTTGTTCAACCGTTTATCAGCAACAAAAAGCTTATGCAGGTCGACAAATTCCTGATCGATAAAGGTATTGATAAACATCGCATCACAGAAGTTTTCCCGGACGAAAAAGATAAAATCCCTGCCGGCACCGGACCCTGTCCCGCTTGCCGCATGATAATGCCTGCGCTCTTCTTTATCGGCTATCCTCTGGTAATCGTATGATATTTTTCCATTTTCCGCTTGAGATTCGAGGTAATAGAACAAGCGCATGCCAAGGGCGTAGGGGTTCAAACCGACGCGGGGCATGGAGGTCACCTTGGCATTGATCACCGCAAAATCTACTTCATGGCCGCTGATCCGGTCATCATTTAAAAAAAGGTTTTCATGCCAGTAACTTGCCCAACCTTCATTGAGAATCTTGGTGCGGATCTGTGGTTGAAAGTAAAGCGAGGTGCTGCGGATCACCTCGATGACCATAAGCATCCATTTATTCTCTTCCCGGTTGAGAAACGCTGAATGTTCCATGAGAAACTGGAGGATATCCAGCCTGTTGCCCTTCGCCCGTTCGCGCAAGGCCTTGCTGTACAGCGAGGTAAACTCAGCGTGTTTCAACTGCACCGTCTCGAGAAATCGCTTCTCCCCATCTTTGGGGAAATCGCGCATGAATGTGTTGTATCTTTCTATCTCAGCCACATACCCGGCAATGGTCCGGTCCTGTTTTTGCTGCAGGAAAACATCGAAATAATAATCCAGTCGGGACAGTTTTTTCTTTTCCATGGTAAAAGAGGTCAGCAGGTCGAAATAGCCGACCAGATTGTCAATCGCCCGGGAAAATTCAATAATATAGTCAACCCAGCGGCCTTTCTCCGAACGGAGCTTGGCCAGCAACCGTTTATCGGCAAGGGCCTTGCCGGCAAAATCGTAGTCCCAGGTGTGGCGAAAATAGAGGTTATTCTGAAAAAAATCGATGTGGCCGATCACATGATAGAAAATCATCACGTTCAGCCAGTCGGGGTTGTTGTCGTTATAGTAGGAGATCGGCGGCCGGGTATTGATGACCGTTTCGTAGGGGTTGTTGGGGTAGAGTTCATACTGTCCCCGCTCCTTCAATACCTCGACATCCTGCACCCAGTAGTCGTACAAGGTCGGAATCATGTTTTTCGGTGACAACTGCAGAAAATCTCGGTTGGTGACGATATATTCAAGGCTCTCATCCTGGAAGCGCAACCCCATATCCCGGGCCCGTTCCTTGCAGCCTTCCATGATTTTCTTGGCATGTTGACTTACCAGTTCCATAGCACCTCACCTCACTTCCGCATTCTGTCTAGGAGATAAGCTCCCTGATACCCTTAATCAGCCGGGCTTCATTGGTATCCTGGGTGATCACATCCAGGCGCAGCAGATTCTTTTTCTCCTCGAGCAGTCTTGATTTACGAATATACCTTTCCACCTCGGTCTGCCCGGAAATTCCGTAGCCGTTTTCGGCAATGGTTATGCCGACACGACTGGCGTAGGTCAGCATCTTCTCCAGCTGCGGCAGGGCCTTATCGCCCTTGGTATCCCAGTCATCGCCATCGGTGCCATGGAAAACGTAGATGTTGTTGTCCCGTTCAAGCGATTCATCTTCGACGATCTTGTTGACCAGGGTGTAGGCACTGGCCACCTGCGTCCCCCCGGCCACGGTGGAATTGTAGTAGGTCTGAAAGTTTTTCACCTCTTTCGCCTCGGTATCATGCAGGATGAACCGGGTCTCCACCTGGTTCTTATACTGATAGATAAGCCAGGAATAGATGAGCACATGCTGGTTGACCACCAGTTCGGTCGGCTTGCCGCCCATCGAGCCGGAATAGTCGCGGACGAAGAAAACCACCGCCTGGGATTCATAGTCCTTTTCCTTGGAAAGGATCCTGTAGACCCGGTCTCGCGGCGATATCAACAGCTTTCGGCTGTCAATACTGCCCTCTGCCTGCACCCGCCCAAGGGCGATATTGGTCTGGATGATTCTTCGCAGGGTGGATTTTTTATCGAGTATCTGCCCGAAGCCTCGATTTTTATCGGTCAAATCATAGGTATATTTGGTAAGGGATTTCTTTTTCCCCTTATCTTTCAGGTTGGGCAGCTCAAACTGTTCGGTGAGAATGCGTCCCAGATCATAGGCATTCGATTCGACGTCGTGGGCCCCACCCTGGCCCTGACCGGCGCCTCCCTGTCCGCCCTGTTCCGGTCTGACCGGCTGTTCGCCGATGACCTCACCCTCTTCCCCTTCGCCGGATCCGCCTTCTTCCGCCCCCTGCCCCTCACCTTCGCCTTCCTCATTGAAGCGAATTTTATCGTGCAGCAGTTTTTCCTCGACCGTGGTCGGCACGATGACCACCTTGTCATCGCCGGTCAGGCTCGGTTTGACCATCTTGCCGACCCTGATTTTCCGGGGAAAACCATCTTTTTCCCGCTGCTTGTCCTTTTCCAGCAGATAATCCAGAGACTGCACGGTGGTCAGCGCCATCAACCTCGGCGGCGAGGCATCATGCAGCATCTCCGCATCCCGGTAGCTATAGATATCCCGCACCTGTGGTTCGGGAAAATAACGGTGATCGCCGTCAAGCTCGAGTAAATCCAGCTCGTAGCGGATCTTGCGGTCCTGCTCCGGCGTCAGTCCTTGTGCCTTCAGGCTCTGATAGAGGGTCTGGAGTTTAGTTTTCATCGACCTGGGTACAGAAGTATTCAATGGTTTTCTGGGCACAGGTGGTACAGTACCCGAGCTTGTTGAGCATCGTTTCGATCATCCGGTCGTACAATTTCTGATTCTCTTCATTGGTGCGATTGGCCAGTGCGCCGATGAGGCTGCCCGAGCCGGCGATATCCGATTTCAGCCGCACATCGGTGACCGCCTTGACCAGTTCCAGGTTATCCATGAAATCGTAGTCCGGCCTCACCGATATTTTCTGGCCGTAAATTTTGCGGATCGACGTGCGGAAAGAATCTTTCTGCTCCCGTGTCTTCAGGCCGAGCCCGTCCTCGACCGAATTGATATATCGTTCGTCGATCTTCAGCGCCTGCAGCTCGCCGGTCTGGGGGTTCTTGTATTTCCACATCTTGTCTGCCCCGAGGTTCTCGGCGTCGATGCCGATGATCATATTGACATAGCTCATGACATCCTTACGAATGGCCAGCGGTTCGTCCATGTAGGCATTGAACATCTCGGTCATGACCCGCTCTCGATAAAGCCCCTTGGCAATCTTAATATCATCGAGAAACTTGGCCCGATCCTTTGCCTCGGAGACATAATCGAGGATCGCCCGCTCGATGGCACGGAAAACGTCATAGGCGAACAAACACTTGCCTTCATTGGTCTCGGAACTCTCGAGCATCAACTGGATCGACCGACCAAGATTTCTCTGGCCAAGCCCCTTCTGGCCGAAGCGCTTGGTGATATCGTGCTCCTGGCTGAGAGTGTCGATCACCTCGGAAAGGGTCTTCAGGCTCTTCTCTCCGGCCACCTCGCCGGCGGCAAGTTTCATGGTCTCAATCGGCGTGAGTTTCTCCGATCGCGGCAGTCGGGTCAGCACCACGCCGACCGACGCCGCGTAATTGAGATTGGGATCCTGATGCATGGCATCGCCGGTCAGGGTCGTCTTCGATTCGTTGCCGATGGCATAGTTGGTCAAATCTTTCTGCAGAACGTAATTGGTGTTATGGGAAACATAGCAGATACGGCAGCGGTCAACTATCGGCGCCTCTTCTTTTTCGGCAAGAAAGCGGTTAAATTCGGAATTGTTGCTGGTGGCGATGATCAGGGTGTCGATGGGCCATTTGTAGCCGTCGATCTCGATGCTTCGATTCTGAATGATACCGAGATAGACCTGCACGAGATCTTTCTTGTTTTTATAGATCTCATCGCTGAAGTGGATGCCGCCGCCGGCGACCCGGGCCAGTGCCCCCCGGCGGAGATCAAAACGGTAGGGATTATTGGTGTCGGTAATATGCAGCAGTCGCTGGATGGATTCCTCACCGAGCAGATCGACCGCCGAAGAGGTGATCTTATCTTTTGCCGGATATTTGCCGGTTACCGTGCCGAGACTTTCAATCAATGGAACCGGCACTATGTCAATAAACTCGAGCATATCATCGAGGTTGCCGTCGGTAAAATTACGGATATCGTTCCAGATATAGGCCGAGCAGGCACCAAGCGGTCGATAATTTTCATACCAGGTCTCGAGCATCTCGTCGGTAAGGCGATATTTTCTCGACAGATAGCTCTCTGTTTCCGCAATGGAGTCATAGAGATTCATGGCCAGGATCATCGGATCCTCATAGGTCTGTGATTCAATGGTGGAAATATTGCCATAGGAACCAAGCTTATCCAGGCCGATAAAGCGGAAGGTGTATTTCCTGTTTTTCGGAATGGACAGGAAATCCCGATACATTTTACACAGATACTCGACAAGAAAGGTTTTCCCGTTGCCGGGCTCCCCGACCAGCACAAAGGCCATTTCCTTGGATGACCCGCCCTGGGAAGCGTCTTTGACAAAGGAAACGAACGAATTTATTTCGTCGTACATGCCGATGATATGTTTTTTTCCTGCCCTGAATATCCTGAAATCAAAGGTGTTTTTACCGTTGACCATGACCTTGTCGATATCCCCCTCCAGCACCATACGGGACACCCCCTGGAAGGCATTTTCAAAAACACGTTCGCCCTTCTTCACTGAGGTAAAATGGTTATGGAGTGTATTTTTCCTTTGCTCTGCCATCGTTCCCCTCCTGACGGGTTGAGATAGATTATTTCGTATCAC
The DNA here is from genome assembly GCF_054657295.1 of Desulfocastanea catecholica. Taxonomy (NCBI): domain Bacteria; kingdom Pseudomonadati; phylum Thermodesulfobacteriota; class Desulfobulbia; order Desulfobulbales; family Desulfobulbaceae; genus Desulfocastanea; species Desulfocastanea catecholica. Next base: position 26,178 of record NZ_BAAHYZ010000025.1, on the reverse strand, counting down.
TGATTTTATATTATCGGCATATAAAGAGATTTTTTCAAGGAACAGTGGTAAATAATTCCGAGGTGCAACAAAAATTTAGTACACATTTACAATAATATCGATAAGACGATAACCGCCGCCGGCCGCTCCCTCAAATCAACGACAATCTTTGTCAGGGAGAGTGCAGGCAGGCCGCTTGCCGCCTTTTGCATCAATTTCGACACGACCGATTCTTATACTGCCGGCCAACGGGAAGAAAGCGGCACCTTCCTGCTCAAAGGGGCGGTAGAACAGGTGGCCCAGATGAAGCGGGTCACGAAATCTACCGTCTATAATTACCTGAAAAAAGTGCGCAACCGCACGTCAACCGTGGGACCAGAGGAATACTATGACCAGAAAAGCCATCTCCACCCAGAACGCTCCGGCCGCTATCGGCCCTTACTCTCAAGCTATAGCGGCAAACAACCTGCTGTTTATGTCCGGCCAGCTGCCGATAGATCCGGCAATCGGCAAGATAATTGACGGGGATATCGGCAGCAGAACCCGGCAGATCATGAAAAATGCCCAGGCGGTTGCCAAAGAAGCCGGGGCCGGTTTGCACCAGGTGGTCAAAACAACCATTTTCCTCACCGATCTGGCCGATTTCCAGGAGGTCAACGCCGCCTACGGCTCCTTTTTCACCGAGGCACCGCCCGCCCGGTCCACCGTGCAGGTGGCCGCCCTGCCCCTTGGTTCAAACATCGAGATTGAGTTCATTCTCGCTCTTTAGCCGGTGGCTGTCGTCCTGGGTGCGGCCGCAGCGGCAACGCTGCTGCCGGCCAGGGAATTCGGTGCGAGTGAACCTGCCGCAGCATAATTTTCCGATCCCACCTTGAGGTATTTTATCCAGTGCCGGCGAGGAGGGGTGGAAATCTTCTTGCCATAGAGGTATGAAAAGAATATGGTCTCGAGATTTTCAGATCCTGCTTTGTTCCGGAGCCCCGGCAGGTATAAAATCTGCTCGAAGAATTTTTTTCTCTGACATTAAGCTATGGACACCTGCAAAGGTTGTAAAAATATCCTTTGGTGGGGTCGATTTGATTCTGGTTATTCGAGAAACCGTATTTTACGAAACCTTCTCAGAGCTTCCGGCTACACGCTGCAGGACTTCTTCCCCCGGATCTCTTCCCTGGCCACCATCGAATCTTCCTTTGCCGGACTGACTGTGCCCGATGCTGTCTGGGTGCCGGCATTCCGACAAAAGGATTTCTTTTCGGCCCGACGTTACGCCGATAAGCATTCGATACCGCTGATTTTCGATCCGCTGATCAGCGCCTGGGATAAAGCGGTTTCTGAACGTAAAAAGTTTCCGGAAACACACCGTAAGGCATTGAAACTTCTGCAATGGGAGCGGTCGATGTTCTCATCTGCCGATCTGGTCATTGCCGACACCACACCCCATGCCGAATATTTCATTGAAACCCTCTCGGCCTCTCGGGACAAGACTTTTGTGATCCCGGTCGGCGCGGAAGAAAGACTCTTCACCGTACAACCTTTCGACAATCCGACCACTCCGCTTGAAATATTCTTTTTCGGCAGTTTCACAAATCTGCAAGGCCCGGAAGTTATCATCCAGGCCGCCATCCAGGTGCCGGAGGCCCGTTGGACGCTGCTCGGTCAAGGTCCCCTTCGAAAGGTCTGTGAAGACCTCAGCGTTGGGTACCAACATATCCGTTTTGAAGACTGGCAGCCGTACGAAAAATTACCGGAACGAATCGGCAAAGCTGACGTGCTGCTCGGAATCTTCGGTTCTTCGCCAAAATCGGCCAGAGTGATTCCCAACAAGGCATACCAGGCTCTGGCCAGCGGTCGTCCGCTCATAACCCGTGAATCGACAGCATACCCGGCAACGTTACATGAGCAGATAAACTGCGGTATAACTTTTGTCCCTGCCGGAGATCCGATGGCTCTGGCTGACGCTGTCAAAAAAATGATCGACAACCCCGACCAGTTATCCGGCGCGGCTCAACAGGCACGGCAGACCTTTGAAATCTGTTTTAGCGAAACCCGCATCAGCGACGCTCTGATAACAGCATTCGCCCATTTAGGTTTATAAAACCAAAAGTCATATGCAGTGCATCAGGAGATAGTATGAAATTGAGCAGAGAGTCCATGGGAAAAGACGACACCCTCGCGCAGATCGTGCCATGGCTGGTCATTTTTTGCCTGGCACTTTTTCCGGTCGGCAGATTGGCCGAGCTGCCTTTAGCCCTCCTGGCCCTTATCGGCTTGAAGGTGTTTTTTGACAAGATCAAACATGGCACCTGGGGAAAAGCCAGCCTGTTTTTTTCGTTGTTTTTTCTCTGTCTGTGGCTGCCAATCATTATTTCCGCCCCGGACAGCTACAAAATCAGCAAAACCTCCAGCCTGGCGGTTGAATATTTACGGTTTTTTTTCGCTGGCCTTGCCGTATTAAAGTATTGCGTAAATACGCACAATTTCAAGCTCATCAATACATGCAGCCTGGTCATTGTCTCCTTCTGGATTCTTGATGCCCTGGTGCAGTACTTTTCCGGCACCGATTTATTTGGCTATGCGCTCGTTCCTCGACGCCTGAATGGGGTTTTTGGTCATAAATTGAAGTTAGGCGTGTTTCTCGCGGTGTATGCTCCCTTTGTTATTGTACTGCTGTACCGGCAAAAATATCTGTTTTTCAGCTGCATCCTCAATTTACTGTGTTTTATTGTTCTGTTGCTGGCCGGCACCCGGGCAGGATGGATCATGTATGGCGTGGCCTTGACAGTCTTTTTGGCGTACAAGTGGCACAACAACCTGAAGATGTTTGTTGCCGGCATGGGAGGACTGATTGCCTGTCTCATGTTGACCGGAACTGTTTTGTACTACAATTCCAGCAGCTTTGCCGTCAGGATGGACACAACTCTGGAAATCTTCAAAGGCGACAGGCAATCGATTGACCGGGCAATCTCACGGCGTCTGCCTATCTGGGAGACGGCCTCGTCGATGATCAGCGCCCATCCCGTTAATGGCGTTGGCGCCAGGGCTTTTCGTTATGCCTATCCGGATTACGCGGAAAAAAAAGATGTCTTTTTGAAACCGGACTTTGTCGAAAAGAAGCGCACCATAGGAGCTATGCATTCCCATCAGATGCAATTAGAGGTATTGAGTGAGACCGGCGCAGTTGGCGGATTCCTCTTTCTCACTGCCATGGCCGGTCTCATCTGGTACTGGCGATCAAGGTCCGAATACCAAAAATCGCAGATGCTGCCTTATGCTCTGGGCCTTGCCGCTCTTTTTTTCCCGGTAAATACCCACTATGCCCTCTATTCCTCGGCGTGGGCCCAGGTCATCTACTGGTTTGTGCCGCTCTATTTTGCCGCGGGCGCTGTGCAGGAGCCATTGCCGGATGCTGCAACAGCGTGCTGGCCGGAAAATCGACCGACCAGTGCATCTTCTCAGCAAGATCTTTGACAAACTCCTAAGACTTTAATTTCCGATGGATAAGTAAAAAGCTTCATGTTGGAGGCGTGCAATTTTTCTATCATTTCGGCGTACTAGAGTACGTCGTAATGATAGAAAAATTGTAACAACGAACAAAATGAAGACTTTTTACGACGCCATCATTATTTGACAGTTTGGCACCAGGCGTAGGCGTTTTGGAACATCCGCATCCATGGGGAAACCTGCAGACCCTTCATCTCCTCGGGCAGATAGTGGGCCTGCCAGGGCAGAAACACCCTTTCCGGATGCGGCATAAGGGCCAGGTGCCTGCCGTCGGCCGAGCACAACCCGGCCAGTCCTTCAATTGAGCCGTTGGGATTAAACGGGTACTGCTCCGTCGGCCTGCCGTCATCATCGACATAGACCAGAGGCGTCATGCCGCCGGCTTTTACCTGGTCAAGAATGGTTTTGTCCGGAAAATGCAACTGCCCTTCGCCATGGTCGACATGGATGCCAAAGACCAGTCCTTCCATGCCGGCCAGCATCATCGCCTGACTCTGCTGCACCTTGACAGTGGTCCAGCGGGACTCGAATCTGCCTGAAACATTGCGCACAAAACGCGGCTGACGTTCGGCGGCCAGACCCAGTTCCGGCACCCAGCCGAGCAGGCCGAACAGCTGACAGCCGTTGCAGATGCCCAGGGTAAAGGTATCGGGCCGCCGGTAGAAATCCTCAAACATCTTCTTTAATCGGGGATTGAACAGGATGGTCGCCGCCCAGCCTTTTGCCGATTCGGGGACATCGGCGTAGGAGAAACCGCCGACCGCCGCAAGCCCCCGAAAATCGTCGAGGGTCACTGTCCCGGCAAGCAAATCACTCATGCAGATATCCCAGGGTTCAAACCCGGCCAGGTAAAACGCCGAGCTCATCTCGCGATCAGAATTGGACCCCTCGTCGCGCAGAATTGCCACCTTCGGCTTATCGGTGCGACGGAGCAGGTCGACAGCCGACGGTTCGGGGGTAAAACCCAGCTGATAGCCCGGCCCTTTCCGCTCATAGATGTTGTTCTTTTCCGCATCCGCGCAGGCCGGATTCATCTGCAGCCGCTCCAGCTGGTAACTGGTCTCCTCCCACCAGCCGCGCAGCACGATCATCTGCTCATCGAGGACCTTCTCACCGTTATAGCTGAGCGTGATCTGCTTGCCGGCACTGCTTGTGCCAAGCTGGACAAAGGGGATGCCGGCTGCTGCCAGGATATTTTCCACCTGGGAAATTTTGTCCGGTCGACATTCGACCACCAGGCCAAGCTCCTCGGCAAAGAGTGCTTCAAAGACCGTACTGTCGCCGTGCAGACTCAGATCAAGCCCGCAGTTGCCGCTAAAGGCCATTTCCAGCAGCGTGGTGATCAGGCCACCGTCGCTGCGATCATGGCCGGCAGAGATCAGATCCTGGCCGATCAGCTCCTGCACGGCCAGGAAGCTGTTTTTTAAGGCCGTGCCGTTTTCGATATCGGGACTCACGTCGCCAAGCCGACCCATGACCTGGGCCAGGGCGCTGCCGCCCAGCCTGGTTTTCCCCCCGGCAAGGTCGAGATAGAGCAGCGGCGAACCACTCTTTTTGATATCCGGCGTGATCACCCTGGTGATATCCGGTACCGCCGCATAGGCGGAGATAACCAGTTCGCGTGGTGACTTGACGGTTTCGCCTGCCACCATGGTGGCCATGGACAGGCTGTCCTTGCCGCCATCCACCGCCAAACCGACCTCGATCATCACATCGCGCATCGCCCGGGCCGCGTCATAGATGGCCGCCCCTTCGCCCGGCAGCTTCGGCGCCCACATCCAGTTGGCACTGCACTTGACCTGTTCCAGGTCGTCAATTTTCGCCCAGACCAGGTTGGTCAACACCTCGCCAACGGCCATTCTCGCCCCGGCCGCCGGATCAACGAGCATCTTGATCGACTGTTCGCCGATGGCCGAAGCAATCCCCGTCCGGCCGAAATGACTCTGGGCGACCACGGCGACATTGCTGACGGTCAACTGCAGAGGACCACAGCACTGCTGCCGGGCAATGAGGCCGGTCACCGCCCGGTCTACCTTGCTGGTGAGAAATCGCTTGGAACCGACGGACACCAGGCGCAGCACATCGTGCAGCGCCTCTGCAACCGTCAGATCTGCCGCAAGGTGCAGAGGGTGCGCCCCCAGTGGTTTCCTGGTGTCGGTAAAGGTCTTCTGGGGAATTTCCCCGAGCAGGACCGGCAGATCGATATCCACCGGGGTCGTGTCGTCGCTAGCATCATGCAGGACAAAGCGCAGATCGCCGGTCACCTCGCCCAACACCTCGCAATTGACTTTTTCCCGCAGGCAGATGGCCTGGAATTTCTCGATATTCTCCGGACGGATGAGAAAGCCGCACCGCTCCTGATATTCGGCGACATAGATCTCCAGCACCGACATGGTCGGGTCGCCGACCCGGATATTGCGTACCTCGACGCGACCACCGGACTTCTCCACCAGCTCTTTCAAGACATTGGCCGGCCCCCCCGCCCCCTGATCATGGATGACGTCGATCAGCGTTTTGTCGCCCATCTCATTGCAGGCGCGGATCACCCGGTTCATCTTCTGCTCCATCTCCGCATCGCCGCGCTGCACCGCATTGAAATCGAGGCTCGACTCGTTTTCCCCCTGCATCATGCTCGAGGCCGCACCGCCGCCAAAGCCGACACGGTAGGCCGGACCACCGACCTGGACGATGAGCATGCCTTTTTCCGCCGACGCCTTTTCGGTATGTCGGCCATCAATCTGGCCGATACCGGCGGTGAACATGATCGGTTTTAAAAATCCCCAGCGTTCGCCATTGTCAAGGCGCATGTCAAAGGATCGGGTAAACCCCTGGATCAGTGGCTCGCCGAATTTATTGCCGTAGTCGGAGGCGCCATTACTGGCGTCAATTTCTATCTCGAGGGCCGAGGCCAGGTTGTCCGGACAGGGAAAGTGCTTCTCCCAGGGCAGGTCGTACCCTGGAATATGCAGATTGCCGACGCAGTATCCAGCCGTTCCGGCAACAACAAAGCCGCCTTTTCCAGTCCCCAGCACGTCTCGAATCCGCCCGCCGGTCCCCGTTTCCGCCCCCGGAAAAGGTGCCACGCCGGTGGGAAAGTTATGGGTTTCCGCGGTAAGAAGTGGATGATAGGTGACCTGCACCGGCACGAGCGGGCAAGGCTCACCGGGCTGCGCCGGCACCAGGGTGTCAATTTGATAACCCTTGACCACGCTGGAGTTATCCTTAAAAGCGATCAGTGATCCCCTGGGATGGGCCTGCAGGGTGGCGGTAACCATATCAAAGAGGGTCCCGTCCACCTCCTCACCGTCAATGACCTGCTTGCCTTTAAAAAAACCATGTCTGGAATGCTCGGAATTGGCATTGTTCAGATCCATGATCTCGACGATGGTCGGGTTGCGATGCTGCTGCTTGACAAAGTAGTCGTAATAGAGATTGCGGTCCCATTCGTCCATGGAAATCCCCGGCAGCTCGGTCAGGCCGTCGGGGCCTTTGCTTTGCAGATCCACTTCATAGACCGCTTCGGGCACGATGCCGGTGGCAAAGGTGGACAGCGGCGCCGGGTAACAACACTCGGTCATCCGGTCATGGTGCCGGTCGATGAACTGCTGCAGATCTTCCGTTTCCGGCACCAGATAGCGCCTGGACCGCTCTACCCGGGTGATCATATCAAGACCTGTCGCCCGGCAGATAGAGACCATGTTCGACGACCAGGCGGTGGCAAAATTCAGCCGCGGCCCGACCTCGACGACTCTGTCTCCCGGCAGAACCGGGGTTTCACTGACAGTGTCAAGCAGAAAACCATCGGCGAGAATAAGGCGCAGGCAGGTCATTTCCTCGGGTGTTAATTGCCGGTTCGATTCGATATTAAAACAGTAGGCTCGATCTTCATCAATTCTACGATAAAGCTGTGTGACGGTCATACCCATGATCTCTTCCTTTCTATGTATTATATGTATATCCGATTTTCATCCGATTAGGGGGAACAACGATATTCTCTCTCTGCAGTGACGAAAGAAAACAATCTACCTCCTGCTGAGAAGCATATGTTCAACCAGGGGCCCTACTTTTTTCCAGTCGACGCAGGGTCTGACGAAACCTTTCGGCTGAATGAGCGGACAGCCAAAGGCGGCATCATCGATATAGACATCCGCGTAGGCCTTGGGGCTGCTGGTCCAGGCATCCTGATCCGGGTTTCTGTTGACACCAAATAATTGAATGCTGTTTTCCTCCATATACTGCACGGCATCGCGCAATAAAGGCATATCTTCCGATCTGTTCGAGCGCATGGTATACAAAATGATCTTTGCTCCATGCCGCTGCAGCCTTTGCAGCCAGGTAACCGCCCCCGGCACCGGTTCGCCGATATCGGGATAACGGTGATCAACCACCGTTCCATCAAAATCAACACATATGTACATCAATCACTTCCTCCGAAAGGGTTTTCTGGTCTCTTTGCGGCATATCGTAATACACCTTGCGGACATTGCAACGCAGTTTCGCCACCCTGCTTTTCGGCAAGCAGCAGGCGCAATGCCGTCTGGCGCTTACTGGTATCCTGCTGACGCACGGCCATGGCCAGGGCCTTGCGCGTGCCGACCACCACGGCAAGGTTTCTTGCCCGGGTCAAACCGGTATAGATGAGATTGCGATAGAGCATTTTAAAATGCTGCGTCAATACCGGGATGATGACCGCACCAAATTCACTGCCCTGCGACTTATGAATGGTTATCGCATAGGCAAGATCGAGCTCGAGGATATCATCTTTTTCATAGACCACCTGTCGTTTATCAGGGAAAAAGGCCACCACACACCGAAGACCAAGGGTATCAATAGACAGTATCGTACCGATATCGCCGTTAAAGACCCCGAGATCATAGTTATTTCGCCGGTGGATCACCCGGTCGCCCACGCGAAAAATCCTCTCGCCCACCAGCAGCTGCGCCTTGCCCTCGGCCGCAGGGTTGGCCGCTTCCTGGATCAGCCGGTTTACATTCGCCGTGCCGAGACTGCCGCGGGTCATCGGCGAGAGGATCTGGATCTCACAGTCCCGGCCATGATATTTCGGGATCCACTCGAGATAGAGGCGCACCACCGCATCGACGGCGGACAGGCCATAATGCAGGGTTGACCAGGGATGCACCCTGGCCAGGACCGCTTTCAACTCATCGACAGCCCCTTGTGCCTGCTGCACCTTGTCCAGATCGACGTGCAGGAACTTCTGCGGAATGACGAAATCTGTCTCGTAGGAGGAACGGATCGGCTCACCGGTGCGAAATTGATAGAGATTTTCATTGGTCACCAGCCCTTCCAGCTGCGGTGTCTGCAGCGCGTACATTTTTTTCACCCGGGCGACAAAGCTCAGTTGCTCCTGGGTGGCCTCATCGGAATCAATAAACAGACAGTCGATCTTCTCCGACCATATTTGCGGCTTTTTAAAGGGCGAATCGATGGGCGGGGTGACGCCCCTGTTGATCAGGTGGGCATATTCGATGATCTTTGATTGCCGCGCCTGCCTGAAGATCCGGGTCAGGGTAAACGCAGCGACCGAACCGGACTCGATGATGTCGCGCAGAACATTGCCGGCGCCGACCGACGGCAGCTGATCACCATCACCGATAAACAGCACCTGGCAGCCGGCAGGCACCGCTTTGAGGAGAGAGGCGGTCAGCGAGATGTCCAGCATGGAGCATTCATCGACGATGAGAAAATCGGCCGGCAACGGCTGCTCCTCGTTTTTCTTGAACATGCCGTTCTGCCACTCGAGCAGGCGGTGCAGGGTTTTTGCCTCCCGGCCGATGACCTCGGCCATGCGCTGGGCGGCACGCCCGGTCGGCGCGGCCAGCAGCACCCGTTTGCCGAGATGCTCGAGCAGTCTGACGATGACCAGCGTGGTGGTGGTCTTGCCGCAGCCCGGCCCGCCGGTGAGGACGGAAAACTGCTCGGCGACAACCGCCTGGACGGCAACCGCCTGTTCCTCGCTGAGCGAAATGCCCTGTTGTGTACAATGCGAATCGATCCACTCGCCGACCGCCCGGCCATCAACCGGCAGAGGCCGGGCCATAGCAGCCACTCTTCCCGCCACATACGCCTCGTCATAATAGAGGGATTTCGAGTAGTAACAGATCTGCTCCGGGCCTTCGGCCAGAGACCACCGGCGTACCTTCAGCTGCTGCTCCGCCTCCATGCTGCGCAGAATATCGACCAGCCGGTTATCGGCATTAAAGCCGAGCAGGCTGGCCACTTCACTGCTGATCTGCGTGGACAGCAGGTAACAGTGGCCCTGCTCGCGACCGGCGGCCAGCACATGCCGAACGGCGGCGGTTATCCGCTGCTCGCTGTCAGGTGCCAGCCCCAGGCTGAGGGCGACCTTATCGGCGGAAAAAAAGCCGATGCCGTAAAAGTCGGCGGCCAGCCGATACGGATCATCACTGACTCTATGTATGGCCTGGTCGCCGTATTTCTTGTAGATGCGCACGGCAAAAAGGGTCGAGATGCCATGCCCCTGAAGAAACATCATCACCTCGCGCACTACCCGGTGCTCCCGCCAGGCCTCCTCGATCATACGCAGCTTTTTTTTGGCTATGCCGGGGACCTCGAGCAGCCGGCCGATATCATGTTCAAAGATATCCAGGGTATTTTCCTTAAAGTTGCGGACAATCCTCCCGGCAGTTTTCGGGCCAACGCCGTGGATCAGCCCGGATCCGAGATATTTCTCCAGCGCAGCGGTGGTCGCCGGTTTTTTCTCAATCGCCCGATCCGCCTTGAACTGTCGACCAAACTGCGGATGCACGGTCCAGGCGCCATGAAATTCCATGGTCGCGCCGGCAAACACCTTGGTCTGGTGCACGGTCACCGTCTCCAGGGAACTCGGGCTGTCAAAGGGGGCAACGCGCAGGACCGACCAGCCGCTGTCCGGGTTGTGATAGGTGACCCGCTGGACGATGCCGCGCAGATGTTCAGTTATATCCGGCATAGCTGGTCAGGGATTTTTCCGGATGCCGGTGCTCTCCGGCATTGGTAATATAAATGGCGCTTCTGCCCTGAAGCGGACACTTGGTCTCGCAGATACCGCAGCCGATGCACAGTTCATCAACGACGTAGGGTTGTCGAACCATGATTGATTGCCCGTCGTCCCTTTGTATGGTCACGTCCTTGAAGCGGATAGCCTTGTCGGGTGTCGGGCAGTGTTCCTCACAGACCATGCAGGAAATGTTCTTGGCAAAGGGCAGGCAGATATCCTTATCAAACCAGGCATGGCCGATTTTCAACAGATGCTTTTCCGGCATGGTCAGCTGCCGGATGGCGCCGGTCGGACAGACCTGGCCGCAGAGGGTACAGTTGAATTCGCAGTAGCCGGTCCTCGCCAGCAGCATCGGGCTGAACATGCCGTCGAGTCCCGCCTGAAAAAGCGCCGGCTGCAAGGCGTTGCCCAGACAGACCTGGATACATTCGGCGCAGCGGACACAGCGCCGCAGAAAATCACTTTCAGCCAGCGCCCCCGGAGGACGGATGAGCAGAGGGTCGGGATTTTTCGCCAGCACCTCCACCCCCTTGACCGTGGGCAGCAGAAAACCCAGCAGGCCGGCGGCAACAAACTTTCTCCGGGACAGTGATACGCCGCTGCCTGGCTTGCCAGCTAAGGAAAAGCCGAAATGAATGATCTGCCGGGGGCATTTTGCCACGCATTCATGGCAGAAGGTACAGCTCGCCATAGCAATCTTCCTGTCCTCATCAATGGCGCCCATGCGGCAGCTCTTGCTGCAGATGCGGCAGGCGCCGCAAGCCTCATTGCCGCCATGGCCGGCAAACATGCCTTTGCGGCCGACAAGACCAAGCATGGCACCGAGAGGACAGAGGTTACGGCAGAAAAACCGCCGCTGCACCGCCTCCAGAAGGAGTACCCCGAGCAGCATGAACAGTGAAACAGAGGCCAGCTGAAAAAATTTTTGCCCGGACGGCAGGACAACGTCCCGCAAAATCCCGTATACCGGTTCGGTGAAAGCGTTGACAAAATCCGGCAGCTGCTGATAGGTGAAGGTAAAAAAACCCACCGTCACACTGTTGACTACGGGATAGACTGCCTGGGCCAGCCCGCGTACCAGGATGGAAAACGGATCGAGGTAGCCGGCAACGGCAAAACCGCAGGCGCTAGCAACAAGGGCAAAGGCCAGGAGGAAAAGCGGCAGGCCGGGAAAATAGGTGCGGTTTTTTTTATCCCGTGCAGGAAGAATTTTCTGCGACAGATCGAGCAGGGTGCCCATGGGACAGAACCAGCCGCAAAACACCCGGCCGAGGACAAAGGTCAGCAGAATGACCGCAAGAGAAGGCAGCAACAAAGCGACCAAGGTCTTTGCACCAAGCACAACAGCGGCGGCAAGAAAGGGATCGAGGCGAAAAAGGATATTGACCGCTGCGTCCAGACGATCTGAACCGTTGTAGTCGGTTTTTATAAACAGGACCAGGAAAAGGGCGAGAAATGCCAGCTGCACGAGGCGCCGCAGGAGGAGCAGGCGGTCCCTGGTCTCCCGTGGTTTTCGTCGTGTATCGATCATTCTACCTGCACGGTCTTGATCTCCATCTTGTCTAGATCCATCTCGCCCAGGCCCATTTCATAGGCGGCAATGGTACTGGCTATATCCTGCGGCTGCATGCCGAAAAGGGTTGTCCCGTACGCATCGGCGGCGACAGGATCGGAACAGGCAATCACCGTATCAAGCACCTGGACATCATCGAGCCGCCCGCCCTGGGGCCCGTTGCGCAGTAGTATTCTCGTGGCATCGATCAGGGTCAGCTTCGGCTGGACCACCGTTGCCAGATCGGCCAGCTCCTGGCCAAGATTATGGTGCAGTCTGCCGCGATTGCCGCCGATAACCCCCATGGAATTTTTCAGGCCAAGGGACAGACGGCTGAGGCCGTGGTGCTTGGCGACCGGCACATTGATATAGCAGTCGGCGGCCAGGGCGTCTTTATATATCTCCCACCTTTTCAGTGATTTGCCTCGGTCAATATCGACGGGGACAAATTTTCGCTCATCGATATGTTCCCAGCGTATCCGCGCATCACCAACTTTTTTCAGTTCATCGATAATACCGCTGTTGGTATAGCATCGCCTTTTTTCATTGCAGGTGTGATCAAAAATCTGCACCCGGGCGGCACCGGCATCGAGAGCCAGCTCGGCTAAGGCCCGCACCACCAGGGGATGGGTATTGGCCGCCTGCTCGGGCGATCTGTCCCAGCCCATATTCGGCTTTATCACCACCGTGTCGCCGGTTGTGACAAAAGCCGCCATGCCTCCGACGATGGTGACCGCTTTTTCGACAAGCAGGCGATAGTCCTTGCCTTTGGCCACGCCAAGCAGCGGCGGCGGATTGGCCGCCTGCAGTGAAGCGATCTTCCAACAGGGAACGCCGAGACTTACCCCGGCACTCCAGAGCAACACATCTCTGACAAACTGCCTTCTGTCCATGTCTTTTGCCCTCTGGCGCAGAATGGCCGGAATCCTGTTCCGCAAGGTTGCAGCAAGCAGGTCAGGCGACAGGTTTATAACCCTTCGAAGAAATAAGCCCGACGATAAATGAGGCGTACTCCTGGTTGAGATCGACGAACTCAAGGCCAATGCGGTATCCGCCTTGTTCAGTACGAACATTTCTGACCACTGCCCGCGACACTATCTTCTGTTGACCAAGAAAAAAACCGACCTTTACCTGCTGGCTTTCCGTCAGAGGACTGGGCAAAAGAACCGCCAGACCACTCTGCGCCAGATCGACCACATAGCCTTTTTCATCGAAATTTTTCGAGACGACCTTAATCGGTATGCTTTTTACCTCAAGAAGCGGATACAGATCACTTTTGGCAATGCGTATCAACGCCCTCTTGCCGAGAGGGTTTTCCGGCTCAAACTGCCAGTCCACCTCGAGCCCCTCAAGTGAAGGGATATCATCCCACTTTGTTTTTTCTTTTGTCATGTCTTGATAAACTCGTAAAAACTTAAATCTTCGGATGGCTAAGTAAAAAGTACATCTCCAGAAAATTGCTGCTTGGTAAACTTAAATACATGGACCCTGAAAGAACAAGGTTTTTTTCTCTTGTCGCTTACCCGCCTGCACCGTTCAACGGTGTACAGCCATAGGTACACATCATCTCCGATTTTTCCTGAGTCAGGGTAACCTTTTTTTCAGCATGGTGAAAGGTCAGATCCGGTCCCTGCACAAGTCGATAGATGGCGCCTTCCGGCACAAGCTCAACTTCCATGATGCTTTTCCGGATCTTCAAGGTAAAGCGGAACAGTGTGCAACGACTGGGCAGTCGCGGATTAAAAGAGATATTGCCGTTGTAATCGCGCATGCCGGCGGAACCGTACACCAGCACCATCCATGCCGCGCCGATCGATGCGATATGGCAGCCATGGCCGATATTGCCACCGATATCGGCCAGATCCATCAACACCGCAAAGCGGCCATACTCCGCCGCCTTTTTGAGGTCACCGACCTCGGAGGCCATAATGCTCTGAATGCCGACGGAAAGTGACGAATCCCCCGTGGTAAGACGGTCGTAATAGACAAAATTCCGCTCCTTCTCTTCCTTGGAAAATTCATCCCCCAGGAGAAACATAGCCAGCACCAGATCGGCCTGCTTGATCACCCGATGACGGTAGATTACCAGTGGATGGTAATGCAGCAGAAGGGGAAAGTTTTCCGGCGGCGTTCCATTGATATCCCACTCTTTTTTATCGAGAAAACTGTCATCCTGCGGATGAATGCCAAGGGTCTCGTCGTAGGGAATATACATATTGTCGGCCGCCCGCCGCCACTCCTCGACCTCGCTCTCTTCCAGACCGGTCTTGTCCACCAGGCTCTGGTAGATTTCCGCATCTCCGAGGCAGAGGTCATCAACGGTATCGGCGGCAAACCAGAGGTTTTCCCGGGCCATCAGGTTGGTATAGGCGTTGTTGTTGACGACGGCATTATACTCATCCGGGCCGGTCACGCCGTGGATACAGAATTTTCCGTTTTTTCGTTGTGAAAAAAAACCGAGATCCCGCCACAACCTGGCCGTCTCGACGAGCATCTCGACACCTTCGTGGTGGAGAAATTCGATATCTCCGGTTACCTCGACATACTTTTTCAGGCCGAACATAATGTCGGCGTTGATATGGTATTGGGCGGTTCCGGCAGCATAATACGAGGAAGCCTCATCGCCATTGATGGTCCGCCAGGGAAACAGGGCACCTTTCTGATTGACGTCGCGGGCGCGCTGCCGCGCCTGGTCGAGCATGCTGTGCCGAAACTTGAGCAGGTTTTTGGCGATTCGCGGATTGGTGTAAATGAGAAAGGGCAGCACGTATATTTCGATATCCCAGAAATAATGCCCCTCGTATCCACCCCCGGTCAGACCTTTGGCCGGGATGCCGCTTCCCTCAGCCCGGATCGACGCCTGACACAGCTGAAACAGATTCCAGCGGATGGCCTGCTGCCATTCCTCGGTGGAACGGCCGCGTCCCTTTCTTCTTTCGATGACCGCCATCCGGACATCGCAGACCCGATAGTAATTCTTGAGAAAATGCTTCTGAGAGTCGAGAATCGCTTCGAAACCATTTTTTTTTGCCCGGGCCAGAGTCCGTCCCGCCCGCCGGCACAGATCCTCGGGCGACGTCCCCCGCGAGGTGTGGAAACTCATCCATTTGGTGATGCAGACGGGAATACCCTGCTGTGCCTGCACGGAGAAGGTAATTCTCCCGGCATCATCGGAGGCTTCGCTCTCCCAGCTGACCGGGTTCTCGGTAGCAAAAGTATGATCGAAGCCGCAGCCGAGGGTCATCCCACTGTTCTGGGTGGTAAAGCCGAGGATAATCTGCAGATCCTCGGCTATTTTCGCCTGCGGGATGAGTACTTTTTCCCTGAAAACCCGAGCGTCCCGCGGGTCGCCATCGGTGCCGCGGATCGTCCGATGGGGGGCAATCTCCGACAGGATCGCCACCGGTGCATGGCTGTTCAGCACAGTCACTTCATATTGTATAGCCGCCAGATGTCGATGTTCAAAGGAGACCAGCCGTGTCGATTTGATCGACACCAGCTTGCCCGAGGGCATTTCCCAGACAATATCCCGCGACAGGGTGCCTTCTTTCATGTCGAGCGTACGGTTGAAATGCTTCAGATTGGCGGTGGGCAGGAAGAAGGGTTCATCATCGACAAAAAGTCGTATGATTTTCAGGTCATGGAGGTTAACGATAGTCTGCCCGGTTTTGGCAAAGCCGTAGGCCTTTTCACCGTAGACGATAGGCCAGCTTTCATAAAAACCATTGATCAGGGTGCCGTGATTATAGAAGGGGCGGCCTTCCTCAAAGGTGCCGCGCATGCCGAGATAGCCGTTGCTCAGGGCAAAGATCGTCTCCATCTGGCCGAGGAAATCGGGGTAGAACTGTTTTTCGATGATTTTCCATTCATTGCCCGGATAGATATAGCGAGGCGGGTTGAGTCTTTCTCGATGCAGCATAATTATCTCTCCATATTTCTTCCCCTTCAATTGTCCTTTCAGCCAGGAAAAGAGGGGTGAGCCTTTCTACCGAGCATGCATTATCCAATCAGGTCTCTCAGGTCGGTAACGACGACATCGGCACCATTTTCCCGAAGAATCTCCGCATCCCCTTTTCGTGCCACGCCGACCACCAGGCCGAAATTGCCACGACGTCCGGCCTGAACCCCGGAAATGGCGTCCTCCACCACCACCGCTCGATCCGGGGAGACGCCGAGCAGCTCCGCTGCTTTCAAAAAGGGGTCGGGGGCCGGTTTCCCTTTGATCTGGTACTCTTCGACCGTGCGGCCGTCCACCCGCACGTCGAAATATTGTTCAATTTTTGCCACCTGCAACACGGCTTGACAATTTTTACTGGAGGAGACCACGGCGGTTTTCAGGCCTGAGGCACGAACATGGCGAACCAGGGTCATGCCATCGTCAAAGATATCGACGCCTTTTTCCCGCAACACGGTGGTGAACAGACTATCCTTCCGCCTGCCCAGTTCCCGGATGGTCAGCTGGTCGCCGGAGGCCTCCGCATCACCATCGGGCAGCTGAATCTGCCGCGATTCAAGAAAACTGCGGACTCCTTCCTGGCGGAGTTTGCCGTCGACATACTGATTGTAATCGGCAACGATGTCAAAGGGGACAAAAGGCTTTCCGGAGCGGCGGGCATGCTCGCTGAGGAATTCATCGAACATCTTCTTCCAGCAGGCGGCATGGATTTTGGCGGTCTCGGTAACGACACCGTCGAGATCGAACAGCACCGCATCAAAACGGCTCCTGGTGATGGTGGTTGGGGGCATGGCATCCTCTCGGGGTTGAAGGATTTCGCTAGTCTCTCCCTGCGTTTTTTACGTAGCCATCGCGAGATTTATGTTTTTACGAGTTTATCAATACATGGAATTTATTCAACAGATTTCATCAGGGGATGGCTGCGCATCTGTCGCCATCATGCAATGTTTCGATCATCCTGTAAAGCGCCTTTTTTTCACCGAACAGCAGTGGTTTTCTTCATGGTTTTCACTGCATTTTTACTAAGAGAAACCACCAGGCCTTTATCGGTCGTGTAGCTGATTTCATTGTCGGTTATTATTACATTATCGGTATATACTCTCCCCCCGGAAACAAATTCTATTTCGTAAGAAGACTTCTTTGCCTCAGTTTGCCTGCTCGTGTCTTTTTGTCTGATCGGTTGCGCAATTTGCAGGATTTTTGCTCCTCTCTCCCCGCCGGCGGCGAGAATTGCGATTATCCGGCTCGACCACATCGAATAAAAGGTGGTCCCGGTTTTATCGGAGTGCAATACAAGAGAGCCTCCTGCAAGCATGAGAAGACCAGCCAGAGCCCATTTCACCGCCACCAGCTTCCTGCCTGTTTTCTTCTCCGGTCGAGGTTCCTCGTGCACACTCGACTTCATATTGTTGTGCAGCTCTCTGCCATCCAACAGCAGAATATTATTAGCTCGGGCAAAGGTTACCGCATCTTTGGTGAATTCACCTGAGGTGACGACAATTCCACCGGTTGCCTCAGTCCCAACCATAGCCTCAAGCAACTCCTGAACAATCTGCACACCGACCTTGTCTGTTCTCCATTGCTTACATCGAACGAGGTATTTTTCCCTGCCTTTTTCGGCAATGAGAACAGTGTTGCCACCGGCCCCTGTTTTGGTTTTTTCAATGGTGAACTGCCGCCGCCGGAAATATTCTCCCACCAGAAATTCAAAATCCCGCCGGGACAGGTTATTGAGAGGATACGGAGCAGTGCTCCGGGACGTTTTGTCATACAGCCTGGTTCTGCTCTGTTTATGCATTGCTACGACAAAAGATCCTGACAAAAATGTCCCAGGCACAACAAACTGACCGAAAAATGCCAGCGAGCGCAGCATGCCGGGTACAACATTCTCGAAAAACCCACCCGTCCCGGTAACTGGCGGCAGTGCTTTTCCTGCATACCAGTGGAAGAACAAAAAGGAAACCAAGGCACAAGACACCCCGGCCCAGCAGGAAAATTTCGATGTTATATCAGCAATATCGTCAAAGACACTTCCTGATCTGCGAGCCATGACATCCTCTTTTTGAACAAATGATCGGGACAACCGGGTGCAATGCTATGAGTAATTCTTGGTATACAGGAAGGATAGAAGAGGAGACTGGCAAATGCAATTTTTTTATAAGAAGTGTCTCTCTTTTAAAGCAGCAGAGGACAAGACGATTGTTGAATTATTCAAGCGAAATGAGTATTCCTATACAGGTCCGTGCAGTTTTCTTTCTCCCCGGCAAGAGCTCCAGCCTTTACCGGATACAGATACCTTTTGGTGATGAACTAACCAGGATATGAATCTTCTGCTCATTGTTCTGCTGCCCTTTATCGGCGCCCTGTTACCGCCACTGGCTCTGCGGCTGGGCCGCGGGGCGGCGGCCTGGACGGCGGCCGCTGTGCCGGCAGCGGGCCTGCTGCTGTCGGTTGAGCCTCTGCTGGCAGCTTTTCGCGGGGAGCCGATGACAGGCAGCTGGTCGTGGCTGCCACAGGCCGATTTTACTCTCATCCTGCGCATGGATGGCCTGGCCGGCCTGTTCATCCTGCTGATCTTCGGCATCGGCCTGCTGATCATTCTCTACGCCAACTACTACCTGGCAAAAGATGATCCCCGCGGCCGGTTTTACGGGATATTGCTGTTGTTCATGGGCTCGATGGTAGGTATAGTTCTCTCCGATCACCTGCTGCAGCTGCTGATCTTCTGGGAGTTGACCTCCGTCAGTTCCTTTCTGCTTATCGGTTTTCGTCATCGCAGCTCGGAAGCCCGTCGGGGCGCGAAGATGGCCCTGACGGTTACCGGCGGCGGCGGGCTGGCGATGCTCGCCGGCTTTCTCCTGCTCGGACATATTGCCCACAGTTACCAGATCTCGGTTATCATCGCCGCCGGTGAGGGTATCCGTGCCCACGCCCTGTACACCCCGACCCTGCTGCTCATCCTCCTTGGCGCTTTTACCAAATCGGCGCAGTTTCCCTTTCATTTCTGGCTGCCCCGGGCCATGGCCGCACCGACCCCGGTCAGTGCCTATCTGCATTCCGCCACCATGGTCAAGGCCGGGGTCTTCCTGCTGGCGCGATTGTTTCCCGCCCTCTCCGGCACCGACTTATGGTTCTTCGTCGTCGGCGGCACCGGGCTGCTCACCCTGCTGTTCGGTGCCTATGTCGCCCTCTTTAAACATGATATCAAGGGGCTGCTCGCCTACTCGACCATCAGCCATCTCGGTCTTATCGTGCTGCTGTTCGGCATCGATACCCCTCTTGCCGCCGTGGCCGGGGTCTTTCATATCATCAATCATGCCACCTTCAAGGCCTCGCTGTTCATGGCCGCCGGCATTATCGACCACGAAACCGGCACCCGCGACATGCGCCGCATCAACGGTTTATGGAAGTACCTGCCGGTTACCGGCACCCTGGCCATGGTCGCCGCCGCGGCAATGGCCGGCGTGCCTCTGCTCAACGGTTTCATGTCCAAGGAGATGTTCTTTGCCGAAACCCTGCATTTGACGGCTCTGGGACCTGCTGCCTGGCTTCTGCCGGTGGCGGCAAACCTGGCCGGCATTTTGGCGGTGGCCTATTCTGCCCGCTTTATCCACGATGTCTTTTTCAACGGGGAACCGGTCAACCTGCCTATATATCCACCGCACGAAGCACCGCGGTATATGATTCTGCCGGTGGCGGTCCTGGTCGGCCAGTGCCTGGTGGTGGGGGTTTTCCCCACCTTGACCGTGGCACCGTTTCTGGCACTCGCCTCGGCCGATGTGCTGGGAGGACCGCTGCCTGCCTATAACCTGGCCATCTGGCATGGTTTCAATGCGCCTTTCATGATGAGCCTGATCGCTCTTGTCGGCGGTATTGCCGTCTACAGTGTGCGACAGCGTCTTTTTACCGTGTATGATCGGCTGTTTCCCGCGATCGACGCCGATGTTATCTTCCAGAAAAGTATTGATCGTGTCACCGGTGCCGCCCGCGCCATCACCACGACCATGGAGAACGGCTCCCTGCAGCGCTCTGTCGCGCTGTTACTGCTGGCCGCGGCCGTGGCCTTTGGTCTGCCGATTAGCACCGGCAAGGCACCTCTCATCGGCGTACTGCCGCTGTCCGCCATCGGTCCGGTCACCCTGCTGGGCGGGGTGCTGATCATCGCCGCAGCCCTGGCCACCGTACTGTGGCGGCGGCAGCGGCTCATCGCCCTCATCGCCCTCAGCGTCGTCGGCCTGGTGGCGGTCCTCACCTTTGCCCGGTTTTCCGCACCCGACCTGGCCCTTACCCAGCTGGCGGTGGAAATGGCGACAATCATCCTGCTGCTGCTTGCCCTGCATTTTTTGCCGCAGCAGGATCAGGCCGAGACTTCGCCCCTGCGTTGTGGCCGGGATCTGTTCTTGTCCCTGTCTATCGGCGCCGGCATGGGGCTGCTCAGCTGGGCCGTGCTCACCCGGCCGTATAGCAGCATTTCCGACTATTTCATGGAAAACAGCCTGCCCGGGGGCGGGGGAGCCAATGTGGTCAATGTCATCCTCGTCGACTTCCGCGGCTTTGACACCATGGGGGAAATTACCGTGCTGACCATTGCCGCCGTCGGTATTTACGCCCTGCTCGACAATCTCTGCCTGGCTCCCGGCACCCTGCACGGCATCGGCAGACGCTGGGCGCCGGAGCGACAGTCGCTGATACTGACCCAGATCACCCGCTTTCTCCTGCCAATGGCCCTGCTCGTGTCCATCTATCTGTTTCTGCGCGGCCACAACGCGCCGGGGGGCGGCTTTATCGCCGGCCTGACCACGGCCATTGCCCTGATCCTGCAATATATGGCCAGCGGCATTGCCTGGACGCACCGGCAATGGCGGCAAAAATACCACAAGGCCATTGCCCTGGGCCTGTTTATCGCCATCACCACCGGCATCGGCAGCTGGCTGTTTGATCACCCCTTTCTCACCTCCACTTTCGGCCACTTCCAGCTGCCGTTGATCGGCGAGTTTGAGCTGGCCACGGCCATGCTGTTCGACCTCGGCGTCTATTTCACCGTCGTCGGGGTGATCATGCTGATTCTGGCCACCCTGGGAAAACTGAGCGAACGCTGTCTGGAAACCAGGGAGGCCAACTGATGGAAATCCTTGCCTCTCTGGTCATCGCCGTGCTGTTTAGCTGCGGCATCTATCTGGTGCTGCGGGCGCGCACCTTTCAGGTGGCGCTCGGCCTGTCTTTGCTGTCCTACGGGGTCAATCTTTTTCTGTTTTTTACCGGCCGCCTGATAACCGGCGCCCCGCCTCTGGCCGGTGGAACGACAGCTACCGCCGATCCCCTGCCCCAGGCCCTGGTACTCACCGCCATTGTTATCGGTTTTGGCATGACCGCTTTTGTTGTCGCCCTGGCTCTGCGCGCCCGCGGTGAACTTGATAATGACCATGTCGACGGACAGGGAGCAAAGCGATGAATCATTTGATGAGCCACTGGATTATTCTGCCCCTGCTTCTGCCGCTGGCGGCGGGTATACTGAACCTGCTGCTGGTCAAAAGCGGCCCCGGTCCGCAGCGTCTGGTATCCCTCATCGCCGTGGCCGGTCTGCTGCCGGTGGCGGTCCTGCTGCTCCGTCTGGCCGACAGCGGTGCACCCATCGTCTATCAGCTGGGCAACTGGCCGGCCCCGTTCGGTATCGCGCTGGTTGTCGATCGGTTGAGCGCCCTTCTGCTGCTGCTGACCGCCATCATGTCCTGGCCGGTGCTGCTCTATGCCACAGGCGGTGATGACCGGCGCGGCCATAATTTCCATGTGCTCTTTCCCCTGCAGGTGTTCGGCATCAACGGCGCCTTTTTGGCCGGCGACCTGTTCAACCTGTTCGTCTTTTTCGAAATCCTGCTGATCGCCTCCTATAGCCTGGCCGTGCATGGCGGGGGCCCGGGGCGAATCCGCGCAGGCCTCCACTATGTGGTGCTCAACCTGCTTGGCTCCAGCCTGTTTCTGGTGGCGATTGGCACGCTGTATGCAATGACCGGCACCCTGAACATGGCCGATCTGGCGGTGGAAGTCGCCACGGCAGCCCCGGAGCAGGTGACCCTGCTGCGCATCAGTGCCCTGCTGCTTCTGGTGGTCTTTGCCTTAAAAGCCGCCGTCCTGCCCCTGCACCTCTGGCTGCCGACGCTGTACAGCAGCATCACCGCCCCGGTGGCCGCGCTTTTTGCCATCATGACCAAGGTCGGCGTCTACGCCATTCTGCGCACCTTTACCCTGATCTTTCCCCTGAACAGTGCACCATCCGATGTCGCCGGCTGGTTGCCACCGCTGGCCCTGCTCACCATGGCCGCCGGTACCCTGGGACTGCTCAGCAGTCGCCGGCTGACTGCGCTCATCGCCTATCTGGTGGTGGTGTCGGTGGGCACGCTGCTGGCCGGGATCGGCCTGTTCACTGTGGCCGGTATCACCGCCGTACTCTACTATCTCCCCCATACCACCCTGATCACCGCCGGCATGTTTCTCCTGGCCGACCTGATCGCCTGGCAGCGCGGCGCCGCGGCAGATTGGTTTTCCCCTGGGCCGCCGATGGCACCTCAGGTTCTGCCCCTGCTGGGGGTGCTGTTTTTTGTCGGTGCCGTGGCATCTGCCGGGATACCGCCGCTGTCCGGTTTTATCGGCAAACTGCTGCTGCTCCAGGCCGTGCCGCCGGAGGAGACCGTATTGCTGATATGGCTGTGGTCCATCGTTCTGCTCGGTGGCCTGGCCGCACTGATTTCCCTCAGCAGGGCCGGCAGCCTGCTATTCTGGACAACGGAAGGGGAAATGGTGACCACGCGGGGGCAAGGGCTTCGTCTACGCCTTGTCGTGCCAGTCGTCCTGCTGCTTACGATGAGTGTGGTCATGACCCTTTTCGCCGCGCCGATCTGCCGCTATGCAGAGGCCACCGCCACCCAGTTGCTGACGCCGGGCAACTATATCACCGCCGTGCTGCGCGAGGAGAAACAATAATGAAACGACTTTTGCCCCAGCCCTTATTCAGTCTGTGCCTGTGGCTGATCTGGCTGCTGCTGAACAATAGTGCCGCCCCGGGCCAGGTGCTGCTGGGCGGTCTGCTTGCCGTGGCCATCCCTCTTTTTACCGTGCGTTTCTGGCCCAATCGCCCTCGTCTGCTGCGGCCTTGGCGGCTGATAAGCTACCTGGTGGTGCTGCTCTGGGATATTACCCTCGCCAACCTGGTGGTCGCGCGATTGATCCTTGGTCCGATGCGCAGGCTTCGCCCGGCATTTATCCACCTTCCCCTGGATCTGTGCAACAATTTTGCCATTGTCGTGCTGACCAATACCATTTCCCTGACGCCGGGTACCGTCTCGGCCGATCTGAGCATCGATCGGCGTTCTCTACTGATTCACGTCCTTGATGTCGACGATGAAGCACAGCTCATTGCCCATATCAAACAGCGCTATGAACGACCCCTGCAGGAGATTTTCGAATGTTGAAAACCGCCATGACCATTGCTTTTATCTGCATCGCCGCAGCCCTTCTCCTCAATTTCTACCGGCTGCTGCGCGGGCCGACCATGCCGGACCGGATCCTGGCACTGGATACCATGTATATCAACACCACCGCACTGCTGGTACTCTTCGGCATTCACTTAAGCCTCACGGTATTCTTCGAAGCAGCCCTGCTTATTGCCCTGATGGGCTTCGTCGGCACCGTCGCTTTGTGCAAGTACCTGCTACGCGGCGATATAATTGAATAAGGAGAAATGAAATGCTGGAATTGTTCATCTCTTTTTTTCTCATCGTCGGCGGTCTTTTTGCCCTCATCGGCTCCATCGGCATGGCCCGCTTCCCCGAGCTGTTCATGCGTCTGCATGGCCCGACCAAGGCCACCACCCTCGGGGTCGGCGGCATCCTCGTCGCCTCAATGCTCCATTTCAGCTCACTGGAAGCCGGGCTCAGCCTGCATGAACTGCTGATCGGCATGTTTCTGATGATCACCGCGCCGGTCAGCGCTCACCTCATCGCCCGCAGCATGATCCACCTGCGCGGCGGCATCGAGCAGATCCGCAAAACATCCGGCGAGCAAGCAGCGCAAAAAGACAAGTAGCAGGTCCAGGGATCTTTCGGGTCACCTATTGTCACGCTGCTGTCAGCGTTTGGCGATGATCCACACGGCATGAACAATGCCGGGAATGTACCCCAACAGCGTCAAGAGAATATTCAGCCAGAAGGCGCCGCCGAATCCAACCTGCAGAAAAACCCCAAGCGGCGGCAGGAGAATTGCGATGAGTATTCTAAATAAATCCATAAAATTATCCTTTTAAAAAGAGGGTTATCTACTGATTACCCCATTGCGGTTAGGAGGCTGTCCGAGAATCACTTAAAACGGGCAGCGGCGAATTTGAGTGCACCACTGAGTGATGTCCAAATTAATTTAAGTGCCCTGGGTTGATGTCGCAACAGGAGCCGCAAAACTTTATTCCAAGTCGCGGCAATGCAGCCTTGCCGGGTAAGTCAGCTCAGAGCTAACGCTTCGGCCCCAGCTCTATCGGCATGGTTGTCGTTTTCGTCCTCCGGCGCAAAATAGAGCAATGTCCAACCGGCGGCGGCCTTGAATGGCTGTTCATTGGAATAAAGCTGCAGCTCGCCCTGCGGAGACACGCCGCCGAGCAGCAACCAGTCATCGCTGAGCTTATCGAGAGAGCTTTCCAGGCGGTCGAGATCAAAATCCTTGCTCAGGCTGGTTGTCTGTACTGCCCAGCCCTCCCTGAGCCGCCGCTGCAAGGTGTGGAAATCCGTCGGCGGATCAAAGGCGAAATAGCCGCGCTGCTGCAAAGCCAGCCGTTTTTGTTCCTGCTTCGATTCCTGGTACGGTGCCAGCTGGAAAGTGCGATGATGACCGAATTCATGTCCCTGTGCCTTGCAGACCAAAGCGTTGTAGGAATCATTGTCGGTAGCGCACAAGAGAAAACTCAGATGCTCATCATCGAGTTCATTATCGGCGTGCTCAGAGAGGATCTCGCCGTAATACACCTTGATGCCGTCCATGCGGATCGGTTTAAGGCGATGATACGATCCGTCAGCTACCATAACGTCGACATCAAGATTTTTCAGCGTTCGCGCCAGGGCCTGCGTCCAGGGAGAGGCACCAACAATCAACAGGCCGTTTTCTTTCTCGGCGGCCAGGGACATTTTCCGTGCCAGCGGCCCCAGGGTGAGTCCATGCGCCAGCACGGTGACGACAATGATCAGAAAGACGACAGGCAGAAGCGCCTCGGCGTCTTGGTATCCGGCAGCGACCAGTTCCGGACCGAAAATCCCCGCCGTGGCGGCGGCGACAATGCCGCGCGGGGCAATCCACGCCAACAGCAGCTTGTCCTTGCCGCGCATGGGCGCGCCCAGGGTAGCCAGGGCAATGGTCAACGGCCGCACCAGCAGCAGGACGGTCAGCACGAACACGGCGGTACGCCAGTTCAGCAATTCAAGCTGGCTGATTTTGAGCTGCGCCGGGATGACAATAAATAACATCGACAAAAGAACCACGGTCAGATTTTCTTTAAAGTGGTGCAGGGGCTCACGCTCGACCAGTTGCATGTTGCCGATGACCAGTCCCATCAACGTGACCGCCAGCAGACCGGCCTCGTGCTGGATGAGGTTACTCAGCCAGTACACAGCCAGCACCAGCGCCATGAGCATCGGAGCCTTGAGATGCGCGGGAACCGCGCCACGCCGATAGAGCCAGCCGGTGAGCCAGCCTCCCAGCCCACCGAACACCGCAGCCGCACCGATTGCCAAGCCGAGTCCGACCAGGCCCTGTGCCCAACCGTTCGCCGTATGGGTAAAATATTCGAACGTCAGCACCGCCAGCAGAACGCCCAGCGGATCATTGACGATACCTTCCCATTTCAACAGCGATGCCGATTCCTTGTTAAGACGGGCCTGGCGCAACATAGGCAGAATAACCGTCGGTCCTGTCACCACCAGGATCGCGCCCAGCACCCAGGCGACAGGCCAGCTCAGCCCGGCAGCGTAATGCGCGGCCAGCGCACCGAAAACCCAGGCTAACGGCGGCCCGAGAATGGTCAGCCGCCCAACGCCCTGACCAACGCGGCGAAATTCGCTCAGCTTGAGATCCATGCCGCCTTCAAAGAGGATAATGGCGACTCCCAGGCCGATTAATGCAGTCAGTTCCGTCTGC
>NZ_BAAHYZ010000024.1:0-70966 GCF_054657295.1 Desulfocastanea catecholica | reverse complement strand
CTTTTTCGTTAGAAGTTGAACAGCATTGAGCAGGCAACAAAAATTGACTTTTTCGCCAGCCGACACCACTCTGTAAGATATACATGAAACGACATGACTGCTGAAAACAGGAGGAAGATTGATGACCTTGACAATGACTTTGATAATTATAAGCGGAATTGCCATGACTCTGTTGCCGATGGTGGCAGTGTCCGTCTACGGAGTTAACGGGAGCGACAAGGATGAAAACCGGATCGCTCGGCAAGTGCGAAAAAAGCTGTCTTCCGGAGAAAAAGCAAACCGGCTGATCAAAGAACAAAGCCCCTATCTGCTGCAGCATGCCTTTAATCCGGTTGACTGGTATCCCTGGGGCGAAGAGGCTTTAGCCAGGGCAAAAAAAGAAGATAAACCGATATTTTTGTCCATCGGTTATTCCACCTGCCACTGGTGTCATGTCATGGCCCATGAATCCTTCGAAGACCCGGATATTGCCGGCATCCTGAATAAATGGTTTGTCAGCATCAAGGTCGACCGGGAGGAGCGGCCTGATATCGATCAGATGTACATGGCGGCAACCCAGGTAATGACCGGATCCGGCGGCTGGCCCATGTCGGTTTTTCTGCTGCCGGACGGCAGTCCCTTTTATGCAGGCACCTATTTCCCGCCAACAGCGATTGGCAAACATCCCGGTTTCGCCGACCTGCTGACAGCCATCCATAAGGCCTGGCGGGAACAGAGGGAACAAATACAGCAATCGGCGAGTCGGATGGTTGCCGCGCTTGAGACCGGCAATGCGGCCGGCTCCGAGGTCATTAAACCCGATGTCCCTGAACGTTGCTTCCGCATGCTGGAACAGAGTTATGATCCGGACGAGGGCGGTTTTGGCCAGGCACCAAAGTTTCCCCGGCCGGTGGTCCTGTCCTTTCTTTTTTCACACTACCTGGCCACCGGCGAGACAAAGGCCGAGGATATGGCTTTATTCACCCTGCGGAAAATGGCGGCGGGCGGCATGTATGATCAGCTCGGTGGCGGATTTCATCGCTACTCGGTCGATGAAAACTGGTTTGTGCCCCACTTTGAAAAGATGCTCTACGATCAGGCCCAACTGGCCGACGCCTATCTTGATGCATATCAGCTAACCGGTGAGGCAGAGTATGCGAGGATCGCCAGGGAGGTTTTTATCTATCTGCTGCGCGATATGCGTGATCCGGCCGGCGGTTTTTATTCGGCCGAGGATGCGGACAGCGAGAATCCCTATAGTCCCGGACAACATGGCGAAGGGGCCTTTTACCTCTGGACGAAAGAGGACATCGTCAAGAGACTGGATGCTCGGGCGGCGGACATCTTCATCGCCTGCTACGGCATTAAAGCTGACGGCAACGTGCAGCCGGACCCGATGCGGGAATTTTCCGGCCGAAATATACTCTATCGAGCTCAGAGCGATGAGGAGGCTGCCGCTCTTTTTACATTAAGCAAAGAACAGATTACCGAAAGTCTTACTGCCTCAAGGAACCTGCTCTTCACGGCGCGCGAGCAGCGACGAAGGCCGCATCTCGACGACAAGGTGATTACCGCCTGGAACGGCATGATGATCGGCGCACTAGCCAGAGGAAGCAGAGTTTTGCTCGATCCGCTCCTCCTTACCGCCGCAATCCAGACGGCAACTTTCCTGCAAGAGAGGCTGTATGACAGCACAAATCACACCTTACTGCGCCGTTATCGAGGAGAACAAGCCGGCCTGGCCGGACAACTTTCCGATTACACCTATCTTGTCGATGGCCTGGTTAAGCTGTACCTGGCAAGCCATGATCCGCAATGGCTGCGCTGGGCCGTGAATCTGACCGAGCGGCAGCTCGAGCTGTTCTGGGACGAGAAGGGAGGTTTTTTTTACGACAGTGTCATCGACCCGAGTATCAAGATCAGAATGAGGGACAGCAATGACGGTGCCGAGCCTGCCGGCAATTCCATTGCGGCGCACAACCTGCTGCGTCTTGGCCGGCTGCTCAACAAACCCCAATGGCAGCACATGGCACGACGACTGATAGAGTCGTTCAGTGAAATAGTCCACCGCTATCCGCCGGCCCTGCCGCTTATGCTCACCGCCTGGCAAGATATCAAGAGTAAACAATCCCAGGTGGTCGTAGCCGGCGAACGTGGAGCGGCGGACACCGAGGCCCTGCTGCGTGTTGTAGAGAGAAGCTTCAGCAGAAACCGCCTGCTGCTGTTAGCCGACAATGGAGAAAACCAGGCATATCTTGCAGAACAATTGCCCTTTCTTAAAACCGTAGTCCACCTCGAGGGCAGGGCAACCGCCTACCTCTGTGTCGACTTCACCTGTACACTGCCGACAACCGATCCGGTAGCCCTGCAACAGCGGCTGGAAGAGGAAAAAACAACCTTCTGACGTCAATGCAACTTCTCTGCCGCTGAAAATTCAGCAATTACTTCTTGGAAGAGCTACTGCGCTCTCCTAATAGGGATCCAAATGGTGCCATTCGGCATTTTCAAGCCAGTGTCCCGGTTCCGGCCTCGAAACGAATTCGACGATGTTTTCCATGATGCGAAAATGCTTCTCTTCTTCTTTGGCCAACTGCTTGAGAAGCAATTTTGCCTGCCTGTCTTCTACTTCCTCAGCCTTTTCCAGATAAAAATTTCGACTCATTTCTTCAATTTCACGCGCCTTTCGATATGCGTTCGTCTCTTCTGTCGTATCAATACGGGGACCTATTTTAATATCCCGCATTTCAATGAAGATATTCTTTACATTTTCCAGTATCCGCGTCTCGACAATTTGCGGCAGGTCACTGCCGAAACGTAACTGCTCGATGAGCTTATAGTGTTTCACCTCTTCATCGGCCAGCATGACGAATATTTTTTTCAGACCTGCGTTGCCGCTGTTATCGGCTAATTCTCGATAATATTTTTCTCCGTCTTTTTCCATCTGCATGGCAAAATCATAAATATCCATCAACACCTCCTTTGTTTGTCCTCCGTCCAGCCCACCGAGAAGATGTAAGGCAAAACAACACGTCAGAAGAGATTTAAGTGCCGCTATTTATCTATGGGTCGGATCGGCGGCACCGCCCTCATAGGCACACTGTTTAAAATCGATTGGCTGGTGGCATTTTTTACACGTATGTTCACGGTTGAACTCATCGGAAAAGATTTCTATTTCCTCACCGCAGTTTTGGCATTTGCAGATAAATGACTTGAGATTTTTAAAAGACTCAAATCCAGGGCAATGGCTACTTGGCGTATTCATATTGAACTTCTCCTTTGTTAACATATGCTTTTTATTGGATTGACTACCTGACAAAAACCTAACCATACATCCATAACAAAACACCTTCTGTTTTTTGTAAGGACTGAGCGCCTCAAAGTCAAGGAACGTATCAATAATCAATTTCTACCACCCGCTGCTTGTCATAGAAAAGGGACATCTTATAATATATAAAACAGGTTTGTTCCAGTCCTGCCGGTAATATTTCCACAAACCAACCGTCAGCCCGGGCCGCCGACAATTGGCAGACCGGTGCAAGACAATTGGACATTCAGCGATATTCCCCATGAAAAAAAGCAGGACTGAAGAGACCTGCAGGAAAACACGAACTACTCCACAATCCCAGGAGATTCGAGGATTGCCAGTCCATGGAGAGGAGGAAGAGGCGTTTTAACACCATTTTATGACAATGATGGTCAAAAGATGCTCGTCAGCGACCTGCCATCATCCAATGGCCTGGTTTATAACACGAAGGAGATCGCCATGGAACTTAATGATTACTGCGAAAGCGTTAATACGGAACTCACCATGTGGAAAGCAAGATTGTACGACGTGATCAGCAAAATTGATCATTTGCCCACCGGTGACAAGCAGCGGATGTATGAGGAAGTCAACGGGTTACATATCATTATGGCTGAACTCGAGGACAGGATTGAAAAACTGCGGACCGAGTGTCCTACTGAATGGAAACCGGTTAAGGAAGAGATCAGTGCCAAATTCTCAGGACTGAGCAACAAATACAATGATACCACCGGAGTACTTTTCGACTACGATTTCGGTGGGTAACCCGTTCCATACTAATCCGCTGTGAGCTTTCACAAAAAAAACCCGCGAACTGTTGCCAGTCGCGGGTCTGAAAAGACTTGAGTGAAAGTCTTTATTTTAAACATGGTGCCGAAGGCCGGAGTCGAACCGGCACGGGTCTCCCCACACGCCCCTCAAGCGTGCGCGTCTACCAATTTCACCACTTC
This sequence comes from Desulfocastanea catecholica, assembly GCF_054657295.1. Classification (NCBI taxonomy): domain Bacteria; kingdom Pseudomonadati; phylum Thermodesulfobacteriota; class Desulfobulbia; order Desulfobulbales; family Desulfobulbaceae; genus Desulfocastanea; species Desulfocastanea catecholica. The sequence goes on along the minus strand of NZ_BAAHYZ010000024.1, from coordinate 66,736 downwards.
GGCACACATATGTTATTCTTTCTTTGTCTCTTCTACGGCTTTTTCTTCCACCGCTTGATCTTTCTCTGCGGGTTTATCTTCCCCTGCCGGTTTCTCCATGACCATGTCTTCCTTGGCCAGTGGCTGGGCAGCCTCAACCGGTGCTGCCGGTTGGCTGACGCTTATCTCACTCATTACCGAAGAACTACTCGACTGAGATGAAATATACGCTAATGTGACGGAAGTCAACATAAAAATGATCGCGACTGCCGTAGTAATCTTATTGAGCAGTGGCAACGGACCTTCCGTACCAAAAAGTGACTGGCTGGATCCACCAAATGTAGCACCGATATCCGCGCCTTTACCATGCTGGAGCAAAACTATGCCAACCAGAAAGAGGCAGACAACAATGTGTACAATTGTAAGTAGAGTATCCATGCAATAACAGAGTAAAGATTTATTTAAAATTAATTATTCGCCCAAATGACTGCGCATCAAGAGCGGCGCCACCGACCAGCGCCCCGTCAATATCCGGTTGTGCCATGAGTTCATCAACGTTGGTAGGCTTAACCGAGCCACCATACAATATTCGCGTTTGCTCGGCAACGTTTTTTTCGTAAATTTGTTCAAGGACTCCCCTGATGAAGGCATGGGTCTCCTGAGCCTGTTCTTTACTTGCAGTTTTACCGGTGCCTATGGCCCAGACCGGTTCGTAGGCGATAACCACCTTGGCCATATCGGTTGCAGCGACATCGGCCAGCCCCTTTTTAATTTGCTCATAAAGGACCGCAAAAGCTTTACCTGCCTCCCTTTCTTCCAGCGTTTCACCGATACAGAGGATCATCAGCAGGCCGAAGGATAGACCTCCCCTGAGCCTTTTATTGATCAACTCATCCGTCTCGCCAAAGATCTGTCGTCGTTCGGAGTGTCCGACAATCGCCGCACTCCCGCCGGCAGCCTGGACCATGACTGGAGAAATTTCTCCGGTAAATGGTCCTTTCTCCTCCCAGCAGACGTTTTGCGAACCGATGATGACCGGGCGGCCGTGCAAAATATGGGCAACTTCGCTTAAGATAGTGAAGGGCGGTGCCAGCAAAACTTCCCTGTCGGTAAAGTCGGCACAGGCACTGGCGACATCGACTGCCAACTGGCAGCCATCGACTGCTGTTGTATGCATTTTCCAATTACCGGCCATTAATGCTTTTCGTTTTCCCATCTCTGTCTCCAGATTTTTATACTCTCATAATTGATCAAGGGCAGCGACGCCGGGGAGTATTTTCCCTTCCATCAGCTCAAGAAAGGCCCCGCCACCGGTAGACATGTAAGAAATATTTCTTTCTTCGCCTGATTTTTTTACCGCGGCGTTCGTATCCCCGCCGCCGACAATGGACAGGGCATGCGCAGCAGCGACGTTTTGACACATGGCCATCGTTCCTCGGGCAAAGGCATCCATTTCAAATGCGCCCATCGGCCCGTTCCAGATAATTGTTTTCGCCTCATCGAGCACTTCTCCAAAAAGCAAGGTGGACGCAGGACCAATATCAAGCGCCATCCAGCCGGAGGGGATATCCCGAAAGGTAACATTTTTCGTTACTGCATCGGCAGCAAATCTATCGCCAACGACAAAGTCAACCGGCAGATAGAGCTTTAGTCCTTTGGCATCGGCGGCATCGACAAACTTCCTGGCGCTGTCAAGCAGGTCATCTTCCACCTTCGAGGCCCCGACATCAATGCCCATGCTTTTTAAAAAGGTATTGGCCATCGCCCCGCCGATAATCATCCGGTCAACCTTGCCGAGCATATTCTCAAGAGCGCCGAGCTTGGAAGACACCTTGGCCCCGCCAATAATCGCCACCAGAGGTCGTACAGGCTGATCCATGGATTTTTGGAAGTAGTCCATTTCTTTCTGCAGGAGAAAGCCCGCAGCCTTTTCCGCAATGCGGTCGGCAACCCCGACGACGGAGGCATGGGCCCTGTGCGAACAGGCAAAGGCGTCATTAATATAGACATCGGCAAGCCGGCCCAGCTGCTCCGAGAAGGCCGGATCATTCTCCGTCTCCTCCTTATGAAAGCGCAGATTTTCCAGCAGGACAATTTCACCATCGGACATTTTTTCCACCACCGCTTCGACTTCCTCGCCCACACAGTCAATGGCCAGGGTCACCTTGACACCGAGAAGCGATTCCAGATGCCGGGCCACCGGTGCCAGGCTGAACGCTTCGATCCGCTGGCCTTTGGGCCGGCCCATATGGGAACAGATGATCAATCGACCTTTTTCCTCGACGATATGGCGAATGGTCGGCAGCACCATACGGATCCGAATATCATCGGTAATCTGATTCTGGTCATCCATCGGCACATTAAAGTCGGCGCGAAGCAATACCCGCTTGGCTTGCAAATGAATATCCTGGATAGATTTCATGGCACATCCTCTCTCTTGTCTTGAAATTCTTTAAACAATATCAACACATTTCCCGTAGATCGGCATTGATGTACTACGCCACTTTCTTTTTCAGAATAAGTGCACTGTCAGGTGGATCCGTGTAGTAACCGGGCCGGGTTCCAACCTGCAGAAAACCATTCTTTTCATAAAAACGTAAGGCGGCACGGTTGCCGGATCGAACTTCCAGAAACAGGCAGGTAATTTTTCTTTTGTGTAACTCTAAAAAGAGATGCTCGAGCAGGATACACCCGATACCACGTTCCCTGTTCACTTTTTTTACAGCGATCTTGAGGAGTTCCGCTTCGGGCCACACCTCTCTGCAGGCATACCAGCCAAGAATTTCGTGCTCTGCCGATTCGGCGACACCTTGGCTGGCCCGAGGTATCCGCAACTCCTCGGCGAGAGATCGAGCCGACCAGGATGAAAGCGTTTCCCGTTCAATCGCGGCAACTGCATCAAGGTCGGCCTGAGCCATCGGACGTATTGTTACCAAAGGACGTTAAAACATCCCCTCGCCAATCTGCACGGTCAGATCGCCAAGCATATTGGTATAACTGCCCAACTCGTTATCATACCAGCCATAGACAACCGCCTGGGTAACCGGCACGTTGAGGATGGGATCAGCGCCAGGGGCGAGGCTTGCCGCCTTGGCTTTGGCCAGATTGACCTGAATATTTGCAGTTCGGGTATGGGTTTCCGTCCCTTCGATCACTGCGGCGGCCGCCGGTGCCCCGAGGATATCCGACGAAACATTCTGATTTTCGGAAAACAGCAGATAGCTATTCTTTGCGGCATATTCCCGGTAAATGGTGTTGACATCATTTCGCTTCATCGGACTATCAAGATCATCCTGCAGATTAAGGACCAGAATAATGAGCGAGCCGGAGGACGTTGGAATACGTACCGATTCCGCCATAAACCCGATAGTGGCCATTTCCGGAATGACCAGGGCAAGGGCCTTGGCGGCCCCGGTGGTGGTGAGGATAATGTTGTTGAGAATAGAGCGGTTCTTCCGCATATCAACGGCCCCGGCTTTAGGCAGCCTGTCGAGCACCTGCTGGCTGCCGGTTGCCGCATGGACGGTGACCATCGAGGCACTGAGAATCTTGTCCGCACCGATTTTTTCCATAAGCGGCTTAATCATATAGGAAAGGCAGGTGGTCGTACAGGACGCCGCGGAGATCAGCGAGTGCTGACTGGGGTTATACATTTCATCATTGATGCCCATTATCGTGGTTATGGCATCATCGGGCATGTCCAGCCCTTTTGATTTTATTTTAAACGGTGCGGAAAGAATTACCTTTTCAGCCCCGGCCTGCATATGCCCCCGGAGAGCACCGCTTGCCGCATCGGCGTCCGTCGTCGGATCGGTAAAGACCCCGGTGGTATCAACGACCAGTCGCACACCTTGTTCCTGCCAGGCGATGTCGCTCGGATTCCTCGAGGAACGCAGTATGGTGACCGGAATGCCGTTCACCAGCATCGTGCCTTTTTCTTCGTTGAGCTCCTCAATGACCCGAGGTGATTTATGACCGTGCAGATAGGTCCCCAAACGGCCATAGGTGGAATCTCTTTCAAGCATCGCAGCAAGATCTCCCAGTCCGCGACCGACTTCCCGGCCTATATTGGCAACAATTCCTGAAAAATGTTTGCGCGAAACATGGTGCCAAATTGAAAGTTTTCCAATTCTCCCCAAGCCGTTGATGCCTAATTTCATAGCTATGCCTCCCCTCTCTTAGTAGAATGGAATGACTCTACCGTTTCTTGTCCCAGCTCAAGTAGGTTTAAAAGAAACGATTCTTGATGAACTCGTAAAAAATCCTTATCTCGTACAAGAAGATGTTCATTACAAATATTTAGCACTAACTCTAACGATACGCAACCTTAAGATGCAGTAACCTAGCCTATTTGTTATGCGATTCACTTCCCCTCTGGTGCAAGGCACGCTCATAAAAAGATACAAACGTTTCCTGGCCGATGTACGCATGGACAGCGGCGAAATCATGACGGTTCATTGTCCGAATACCGGCACCATGCTGTCCTGCTCGGCCCCGGACAGCCGGGTCTGTCTTTCCAGATCGGACAATCGGCAACGGAAATATCCCTACACCCTGGAGATGGTCAAGAACCATTCCACCTGGGTCGGGGTCAATACGGCACGAACCAATAAGCTGGTGGTAGAGGCGCTTGAAAAAGGACAGATTACGGAATTTCCGGATATCGGCACTATCAAAAGGGAGGTCAGGACATCCGGCCACACCCGGCTTGATCTGCAGGTCAATCACGGTGACAGCGCTACCTTTATCGAAGTGAAAAACTGCTCTCTGGCCATTGATGGGTGCGCCATGTTTCCTGACGCGGTGACGACAAGGGGAGCCAAACATCTGCACGAACTTATTCGACTCACGGTCGAAGGGTGCAGAGCCTGTATTTTTTTTCTTGTGCAGAGAATGGATGCCGAGAGATTTTCTCCGGCGACGCACATCGATGCAATCTATGCTGCTGCTTTGCAGCAGGCAGCTGCCGCAGGAGTCATGGTGCTCGTCTATCAGGCAGAGGTCAGCCCGCAGGGCATTGACGTCGTGCGGCCACTGCCTTTTTCATTGGTGTAACTGAGGAGGTTATTCTAGAGATCTTTATGGGATATTCGACCGCCGACAATCGTCATGCAGGCCTTGCCCTGGAGCTCCCAGCCATCGAAGGGAGAATTCTTTCCTTTTGAAAAGCTTTCCTCAACCGCGAAGGTGAATCTTCTTTCCGGATCGACTACGGTGATGTCGGCCACCGCCCCCACATGCAGTGAGCCACCGGGAACGCCGAGAATGCGTGCCGGAGCACAGCTCATCAATTCAACAAGACGGGCCTCGTCAATGAGATTGTCTCGCACAAGTGCCAGACCGAGGGGCAGGGACGTCTCCAGCCCGACAATACCGTTTGCGGCGAAATTGAACTCGACCTCTTTTTGTAAAATCGAATGCGGTGCATGATCGGTGGCAATCGCATCCAGGGCACCATCCCGCAGCGCCTCTCTAACCGCCTGCCGGTCGCTTTCGCCCCTCAAAGGGGGACTCATCTTGGCGTTGGTATTGTAACCAAGAACCGCCTGTTCAGTGAGCGTAAAATAGTGCGGGGCGGTTTCCGCGGTGATGTTCACGCCCCTTGCCTTGGCGCTGCGAATCAGGGCGAGAGACTGCCCGGCACTGACGTGGGCGATATGCACCCGGGCCCCGGTCAGTTCAGCCAGGGCGATCTCCCGCTGCACCATGATGCTTTCCGCCGCAACGGGGATGCCGCCCAGACCCATCCGCGTGGAAATCTCCCCTTCATTCATGCAGCCGCCTTTACTTAAAGTGAGTTCCTCCGCATGGGACATGATCAGCATATCATGGGACAGGGCATATTCCATCGCCCGGCGCATGAGCTGGCTGTCGACGACCGGATGCCCATCGTCGGTCAGAGCAACCGCACCGGCCTTCTTCATTTCCCCGAACTCAGCCAGTTTTTCCCCTTTGCTTCCCTGACTTATGGCACCGACGGGATACACCCGTGCGGCGCACCCGGCACTTGCTTCGAGAATAAACCGCGTCAGGGCACCATTATCGTTTACCGGACTGGTGTTCGGCATACAGGCAACCGCGGTAAAACCGCCGGCGGCCGCGGCCCTTGTGCCAGTTTCAATTGTTTCTTTATATTCTTCGCCAGGCTCACGCAGATGGACGTGCATATCGATCAGACCGGGCACGACCCAGCGACCGGCCAGGTCGAAGAAATCAGCGCCGGCGGAATCGATAGACCCAGGCGGTACTATCAGCCCGTCGCAGACCCAGAGATCGGCGATCTCGTCGCGTTTTTGCAGCGGATCAATGATACGACCATTCTTAAGAACAAGTATTTTGCTCATCGACTCTCACCCTGCCCTTCACTGCCCTTACTTCCACCTAAAACCAGATATAACAACGCCATGCGTACCGCCACGCCGTTGGCGACCTGATCAAGAATAACAGATCGCCGGCCATCGGCCACGTCGGGGTTCAGCTCGACCCCCCGGTTAATGGGACCCGGATGCATGACGATAGCATCTTTTTTGGCCAGTTCCATCAGCTGTCGATTGACACCATAGAACCGCGAGTACTCACGCAGACTTGGGATAAGCGAGTCATTTTGCCTCTCCAGCTGAATGCGCAGCGTCATGACCACATCGGCATCCTGCACCGCCTCCTGCACGGAACCACAGACAATCGCCCCTAATCTATCGATATCTTTAGGCATAAAGGTTTGCGGACCGGCGAGACACACCTGCGCACCCATGCGGGTAAAACCAATGATATCGGATACGGCCACCCGGCTGTGCGCAATATCCCCGATAATAGCCAGCTTCAATCCGGCAATTTTCCCTTTATGCTCCATAACGGTCATCATGTCGAGAAGCCCCTGACTGGGATGCTCATGGGCGCCATCCCCCGCGTTGATCACCGAGGCATCAATGTGTCGTGCAAGAAGCTGGGGGGCGCCGGAACTCGAATGGCGGACTATTATCACATCCGGGCTCATGGCCTGAATGTTTCGGGCGGTATCGACCAGCGTCTCCCCCTTGGTCGCCGAGCTCGTTGAAGCGGAGATATTGAAGGTATCCGCACTCATCCGCTTTGCGGCAATCTCAAAGGACAGGCGGGTCCTGGTCGAGGGTTCAAAAAAAAGATTGACTATTGTCTTGCCGCGAAGAGTCGGCACCTTCTTGATCGGCCGGTTGGATATCTCGCGAAAAGACCGGGCCGTGGCCAGAATATGCGTAATGTCCTCGACGGACAGCTGCTCTATTCCGAAAATATGCTTATGCTGAAACTGGTAATCCGGCTGCACTTTTTCCACCATTGTCAAACTTAATCAATGAGATTGGCAAGCCTGCCAAATCTGATCGAGGTAAATCGCTCAAGGGAAAAGAGCGGCTGGTCAATGTCCCACGACCAGTAAAGAATAAAGGCCTTGCCAAGGATATCCCTTTCATCGACAAAGCCCCAGAACCGGCTGTCGTAGCTGTTGTCCCGGTTATCACCCATGACAAAGATGCGCTGTTCCGGCACCAGTATCGGACCCAGATTATCCCTCGGGCTGGCCTGCGCGTCTAAAACAGCCGGGGAAGTAAAGTGCGCATGAGGATCTTGAATGGCCTGTCCATTGATGAAGACTTTTTTGTCTTTGATTTCAACTGTATCACCAGGCGTTCCAACAACCCTCTTGATGTAATCGATCGACCTGTCCTTTGGAAAACGGAACACCACGACATCGCCATGCTGCGGGCTTTTAATGGGAACTAAAATTTTTCCGGTGAACGGTATTCTGATGCCATAAATAAATTTATTGACGAGCAGGTGATCGCCGATCAGCAGAGTCGGCAGCATAGAACCTGAGGGAATCTTAAAGGCCTGTACGACAAACGTCCGTATAAACAGCGCCAAAATAATCGCGACACAAATCGCCTCAAAATACTCCCTGAAAACAGATTTGTTTTTTCCTAGTCTGGACACAAGTCGACCTCTTTTAATGTGAAAATGAGTTGCTTAACATTTGCCTCGCAAAAAGTACTTGAAACACAGACTAATTACAAGCGAGTTCGTTTTTCGGGCAGGCAAAAAAACCGCTGCCGTGGCATCGATCAAATTTACCGACGCTACTATATGATGAGCCACGGTGGCGCAGTATTTCCATATATTGTGGAAAAGGCTTCTCATCCAGAGAAAATCCCCTCTATAACATCCTGGAAAATGTGCATTTCTATAGGCATTTCTCAAAAAAAAGATACATACTTTTCTTGACAATTTTTTTTTTCTGTGACCTAATATCGATATCTATACGAAAAAATAACAATTTTTTTGCAAGCCCGGCTTGTTTTTTTTGGGCTACTTATTCATTTCTTCCATTCCGTCTGCCATGAATTTGCCGTTTGTCACTCAAAATGAACTGGTAGTTGGCCTTGACATAGGATCCCATGCCGTCAAGGTTTGTCAGCTGAAACGAACTTCAAACGGCTACGCGATCGTCACCCTCGGCAGTACTGTTCTGCCGGAAGGGGCAGTGGAAGACGGCACCCTCAACGATCCGGAAGCCGTCAGCAAGGCAATCTCCGATCTCCTGCAAAATTTAAAAATCAAAAACAAGAAGGTTGGCTTCTCTATCTCGGGCTACTCGGTCATTGTCAAGAAGGTTAACCTGGCCGTTATGGATGATGCGCACTTGGAAGAGCATATCATGGCCGAGGCCGAGCAATACATCCCTTTTGATATAGAAGACGTGTATCTCGATTTTCAGGATCTGAAAACCGGCGTGAAAGAGACGGACAGAACCGACGTTATGCTGGTAGCTGCTAAAAAAGAAATTGTCGACGACTACCTGGACATGCTCCGTGACCTCAAGCTGAACCCGGTGGTTGTCGACGTTGACGGCTTTGCCTTGGAAAACAGCTATGAATATAACTACACGAAAAATGAAAATGTCGCTTTAGTGGATATTGGCGCCTCAAAAATGAGCATCAACATTCTCTCACGCGGGATATCCGTCGTTGCCAGAGACATAATCGTCGGCAGCAGACAATTAACCGAACAGATCCAAAATGTTTTCGATCTTGACTTCGAGGAAGCGGAAGCCCTTAAATTAGGGGCCACGCAGGATGAGGAAAAACGGCAGGAAATTGAAGAGATTTTCGCAACGACCTGCACGCAGTGGATTCTTGAAATCAAGAAGGCCATCGACCTGTACCACGCCAACCATGCGGATCACCCTCTGAAAAGACTGATTCTGAGTGGAGGTGGCGCTAAGGTTTCCGGTCTCGTAGATTTTCTTGCCCAGGAAACGGATTTACAGGTGGAACTCTTTAACCCGTTTCTGAAGATGGTCTCGAACGAACAAAAAATTGATCCGGAATATCTCAAAAATATTGGACCGGAAATGGCTATCGCCACGGGAATAGCTCTCCGATCCTCTGTTATATAATTCTTCACATTGTCAAAGGTCCAGCATGCTTAAAATCAACCTGCTGCCGGTTCGGCAACTCAAAAAACAAGCCAAGGCGAGACAACAGCTTTTCGGCATGTTCCTTTTATTTATACTGGTTCTTGCCCTTGTAGCTGCTACCGGTGTTCTGCAGGCCCAAAAAATCTCCGGCCTGCAAACCGATATTGCCGCACTGCAGAAGGAAAAAAATTCCTACAAGCCGACATTAGACAGAATTGCCAAATTGAAAAAAGATCGCGAAGAACTTGACAGAAAAACCGGAATAATCAAACAACTCAAGACGGATTCTTCGCTGACTGTTCACACTGTTGATCAAGTTGCCAATCGAATAGATAATCAACGGATGTGGCTCGAATCCCTCAACCAGCAGGGTTCGTCGTTACAATTAACCGGTGTGGCACTTGATAACCAGACCATTGCTCAATTTATGGACAATCTCAAGGAATCTCCATTTGTGCAGGATGTCACCCTGGCCGGTTCTTCTCTGAAAGTGGTATCAGGCAGAAACCTGAAAAGTTTCGAATTAAATTGTGTTGTTGCACAGCCGGTAAAAGCAGCGCCTGAAAAGACTGATGTTAAATAATGATAAACACGTTGAAACCTGAATCTTCGGATGGCTACGTAAACAACTTCCCAATATGAGTGTATGAAAACGAGCGACGCAGCATTTGCAACCTTCATTGATGAAAAATACATACCTCTTTCGTCAAGAATCAAGCTGGGGATTACGGCTGGAATTATTCTCCTGCCCCTGGTGATTTTTTATTTTTCTTACTATCAAGCAAAAGCCGAGAAAATAGCAACTCTCAGCCAGGAAAAAGTGACGATCACCAAACAGCTTCAGGAAGTAAAAGCAAAGGCAGCTGACCTCGCCAAATTTGAGAAGGAGATGGCAGAAGCGGAAGCTCAATTCCAGGAGACCGCGGCACTGCTTCCCAAAGAAAAAGAAATCCCCAAACTTCTCAAGGACATCTCTGCCCTGGGTCGAAATGCCGGTCTTGATTTTTTGACTTTCAAACCACTTGCCGACATTCCAAAGGATTTTTATGCCGAGATCCCGGTGACCATCAATGTGCGGGGTCCCTACCACAACATGGGTTTCTTTTTTGACCAGGTCAGCAAACTTGAACGAATAGTTTCCGTCTCCAATATCAAAATGAGCTCCCCGAAAAAGGAAGGTGGAGAAATGCTGCTCAACTCGGACTGCAGACTGGTTACCTACCGTTTCACTAACGTTGAGCTCCCCAAACCACCCAAAAAGTGAAATCCATGATCTGTTTAATTGAGTATCCCAAATCAACTTTTCTCTCGAGCGTTTTCAGGACAAGGGTTCTCTGTGCATTTTTATGTGCAGGCGGCTTGGTTGGCATGCAGAACATCAGCTATGCGACGGCAACCGACACAATGGACCAAGCACAGCCTGCAGCTGCCGATTTCAGTACACAATTTGAATATGTACTTGAAAACAGACCTGATCCTTTTATGCCCTTCATTACCGAAAAAGCCGCGACATCAACTGCTGATATGAATGAAATCGTTGATAAAAGCGAACCTCTTACGGGCATGCAGCTTTTTGAACCCGGTCAGCTTACCCTTGTGGCATTACTGAAGAAAAATGCCGAAGATGTGGCCATGGTTGAGGATTTTACCGGCAAGGGCTATATCCTCCTTGAAGGTACAAAAATAGGCAAACGAGGTGTTATCAAAGATATCGCCGCCAATGCCGTTATTATTGAAGAGACTGCCGTAACACGGGCAGGAAAGGAAATCATCACCCAGGTGGTGATGACACTCAAGAAAGAAGAGGGAGAAGAATAGAAAATGCTTAAATGGCTAGACAAAATACAAGCGGCTGTTTTCATCGCATTTTGCATCTTATTCGTATTGCAGACCGAGAAAGCATGGTCTGACAATGAAGTTTCCTACGAAATAGCTGATATTGCCGTTGTGCTGTCAGGCGATGCGATTACGTACACTCTCTCCGGAACCGTCCCACCGGTATATAATGTAACGGAGCGATTTACTCCCTTTAGAGTTGTCGTTGATATTGCCGGAGCATTTTACGGCAAGAATCTTGCGCCGGAAAAAGCCCAGCTTCCGGAAAACTCTTTCGCGACACTCAATGTACTGGACATCAAAGACCAGCCCCCTGCCCGCATGCGCTTTGAGTTCACCTTAGCCGACAGCCATGATTACGCGGTTGAAAAACTTGGCAACAGCCTGGTTATCAAATTGTTTCCGGCAGCGTTAACAAAAACGCCTGCCGCAGCCGCACAACTGCCTGGAGTAAGGTCGCTGAATGATTTCAAGGTGGTGAGCACACCACATACCACCACCATCACCATCAGCTCCAATGGGCCTCTGGAAAATTATACTGTCGACACCATCAGCAGCGGGCCTAATAGACCGCCACGGATGTTTATCGACATTGCCGATGTGGCTATCAACGAATTGGTTCCTGAAAAATATATCGGCACCTCTGTCGACAAAATTCGCGTCTCTCCACATGGTACTGGAGCTCGTATCGTATTTGACTCGGCCACTGAGGATTTATTTAAATACACCGTTGCGCCATCCGCCGATGGGTTACATGTGGTGATCGATGAGCGACCGGCGAAAACTTCTTCGACTGCCGACCCTACCCTGGACCAGCTTATCGGCTCCTCCGAAAAATTACTCAAGCAGGCTCCAGGTAAAATGGCCGCCGGAAAATCGGGCGCCAAAGCTGCGGCTCTGCAGGATGACTTCTCTTTCTCCGGATATAAAAAACAGCGTATCAGTGTCGATTTTTATAAGATTGACATTCACAATGTATTTCGTCTTTTCCGACAGATTACCGATCTGAACATCATCGTCGACGAACAGGTACAGGGGGTATTGACTCTTGCTCTTACCGATGTCCCCTGGGATTTTGCTCTGGACATTATTCTCAACCTGATGGATTTGAAGAAGGAAGAACGCTTTAACACTATCGTCATCTATCCCGCCAAAAAAGAATTCGTCTGGCCGACCCGTGCCGAAGACAATCTCGAATTCAAAGCCGACATTGAAGTTCTTCAACAGGAAGCCCTGGTCATTGAAAAATCCACCAGCCAGCCCAAAGAAGTCATGCTGGCGAAAGAGTACATGGGCAAAGCGCAAAATCTGGAGAACAGAGAAGAGTTTGAAGAAGCGGCACAGCTGTATACCAAGGCCTTTGAACTCTGGCCGCAAAATGCCAGGATATCCAATAGGCTGGCGACCCTTTACCTGGTAAATCTCGGTATGAACGCCAAGGCTGTTCACTACGCCAAAGAAAGTCTAAAACACGATCCGAAAAATGATAAGGCGGCTCTGTACGCGGCCATTGCCTCAGCCAACATGCAGAGAACATCGGAGGCCAAAGAATATTTTGCGCAAAGCATAAGCAATTCGCCGCCAATGAAAGAGGCGCTGATGAGCTTTGCCGCTTTCAGTGAAAATAACGGCCAGAACGATGCGGCACTGAAGCTTCTCGACAGGTACCACTCCGCTTACGGCGAGACCCTTGACACCATGATTGCCAAGGCACGCATTCTCGATAAAACAGGCAGGTCCAAAGAGGCGACGAAGCAGTATCTGGCAATTCTCACCTCCGGCTTTCAGTTACGTCCCGATCTAAGGCAATATATCGAAGGCCGTCTGGCTGCTAAAGATCTTTAATAAAAATAAAATGGAATCTGATTCTCTCTCAAAATTTTCAGTCCAAGAGGTTTTTATGAAGTACCTAAAATATTCTTTTGTCGCCGGTAGCCTCTTGCTACTCACCCTGCTCCTCAGCTCTTGCGCCACCGACACGAAGCAAAAAGAACAACAAGCCGCCCTCGCTCAGCAATCGGCGCAGGCCGTTGACAAGGCAGCGACGGTGAATACTCCCCAATTACCGGCGAGCCTGCCGGTCCGTTATCAGACGGCATCGTATATTGTCGATAGAGATACGACGGAAGACATATCAATTGCTGAGGAGAGCAAACTCAAGGTTGGGGCTCGTATCACCTCGACCCGCGGCCCCCAGCCGCTCTGGGATATCATCAGCCGATTGGCCTCTCTTAAAAACATGAATGTCTCCTGGGCCAGCGATGTCGATAAAAACGTGCTCGTCGATGTAAACATTGGGGCAAATGACGATTTCTACACTGCTCTCGACAACATGCTCCGCCAGGTTGATTACTATCATGAAATGCAGGGGTCTACCATTATTGTCAAATATAAAGAGACCAGACAGTTTCAGATTTCCATGCCTTTCACCAAACAAAACTATTCTACCGGCACCGGCGGAAATGTGCTGGGCAACTCAGAAATTTCAAACAGTATTGACGGCACTATCTCACTTAATAGCGAAAGTAACGAATTCGATATCTGGGATAATATAAAACTTAATTTAGATACTATTTTGCAGATCTGGACATTCCGCAGAGAAGGTGAAACGGTTAAGAGAGATACTGACAAAGTAGAAGATGAAGATGTTGCCAAAGAAGGGTCACGAAGTTATTCCGGAAAAACAGAAGTTGCACATTCTGAATCCTCTGATGTTACTAAAACTTCTTCCGCTCAAAAAGCAGGTGATGTCGGCGGTGGCGAAGGCTTTTATATAATCGACAAACCGGTTGGTCTTATTACCGTTACGGCACCACGTCCTGTACTCGAAAAAATAGATGCATATATCACCACCCTGAAAAAATCTCTCTACCAACAAATCTCCATAGAGGCAAAAATTATCGAAGTTCAACTGGACGACCACTCCTCCATAGGACTGAATTGGAACCAGATTCTTGAAAATCTAACCGTTTCTGCTGAGTATTTTGGTGGAAGTGATTATTCCAAAAACACTACAGATAATTCGAATTTCTCCAACTCAATTAACGGGTCAATTGAAGATAGAAATACTATAAGCAATACACGCAACAGAACTTTTACTAACAATATCCTCGATGGAGATACTGCTACCAGCAGCACTAATAATATCTTAAGCAGCATAGCTGGTGCTAGTGCAGCATCTGGACTTTCGGGTGCGACCATCATTGCCGATGGTCTTAATAGAAGCTTTAGTGGTGCTATTTCACTAGCCGCATTTAGTTTCGATTCCTTTCTTAATGCCGTAAGCGAGCAGGGCCAAACAAACATACTTTCTAATCCTAAATTAAGTGTATTAAACGGCCAACCGGCACTCATGACTGTTGGTAAAGTTGTCGCCTATCTATCTAATGTTACAGCAGATATAAATGACGAAACTGGAACCGTATCATACACTTCTGAAACCGAGCGAGCACTTTCCGGAGTTGGCTTAGCACTGACTGCAACCATCCTTGATAATAATCAAATCATCCTCAATCTCGTTCCCGTCACATCGGAATTAGTCGAACCCATAGAATATAGACCAGTAGGTCTGGGAGAAGTAGGACTTCCGGTAATCAATGTTCGGGAAATGAGCACAACTGTGCGAGTCAATAACGGTGAAATGCTTGTAGTTGGTGGCTTAATTTCAAATTCATCGGAAGGTGATGAAAGTTTTATTCCCGGAACTAAAAATATTCCATTCTTCAAATACCTATTTGGCTACGAAGAAAAAACGAGTAGAAAACGTGAACTGATAATTCTTTTACGACCACAAATCATTTAATTTCTTCAAAAATGAATCTATTATTTTCAGTAGGGAGAACAAATATGGACAGGCTGAAATATCTCGTCATCGGAGTTTTAGCATTATTGCTGGTCGGTTGCGGCGGCGGACAAATGGTAGTTGAAACACTGAATGTCCCTCAAGGGCCAAACCCTAATGGACTTGGCAATGGAAAAAGCATTGTCATTCTCCCTTTTGCCGATTACTCCGAGGGCAATCTTGCCTCGGCCCAACGCAGAAATATGCTCGTTACTGAATCCCTGACCGATCGCCTTATCATCAACGGATTTGGTCTACCGATCCAGGAAGACATTATCGATTATCTTGTGCAGGAAAATGTCATCAAGGTCGATACTACCAGCTCGCTTGCTTTGCAGCTGGCCGACGATGACTGGTCCAATACAATGAAAAATGAAATCAGATTCTATATGAGCCAGGTTGCAAGTGACGCCGGGCAAAATTCTTTTGGTACACATGGGCTGGACGCGAAAACAGTGGCGAAAATCGGCCAGCAATTCAATGCGGATTATATCCTCAGGGGCCGGATCCTGGAATTCAAAACCAGGCAGGGAACCTCATGGGCACCATCGCGAAGAGGCTTGTTGCCCGTGGTCTTTGAGAGCACCGGTCGATCCGTTTTTGGTTACGTCAGTTCGGATGCCTATGATGCACAGGAGAGTTCCGACGCCCTCACCTACGGCCAGGGACCAGTTGACGCGCAGGGCACAGTAGAAATGCGCATGTGGGTGCAGGAAGCGGCAACAGGCAATGTCGTCTGGAGTAACAGAGTAAGAGTGCAGGTATCGCCCGAGTCAGTTCTGGCCGACAATCAGTACGATACGCTTTTTAACACGGCGATTGAGAAAGGTGCCACAACCCTCGTCGATCATTTTGTCGCCTACGGCCTGTAAGCTGTAAGATACCGGCTGGAATAATAACAAAAAAAAAAAGGGGGGGATGCTGGCGTAACGCCGGCATCCCCCCTTTTTACTTTCGGCTTTGCCAATTAATTTTTAGCCTCTGCTTCCTTTTTCTTTTTAGCATTCTGAAAAAGAGCCATAAAGTTAACAGGTTCCATCAAAAATGGGACAAATCCGCCGTCGATCGAAACCTGGCTGACGATCTGTCTGGTAAACGGAAAGAGCAATGTTGGGCAGTCGACCCCAAGCAGCATGGCCATATGTTCATCGGGAATATTCTTCAACATAAAAACCGCCGCATGCTCTATCTCTAAAATAAACAACACCTTGCTGTCCTCTTTCGAGGTTACCTTGGAGGTAATATGCAGGGAAAGTTCCCAGTGATCGTCGTCTATCTGCTTATTGTTGAGTTGCAGGTTTACCTCTACGGCAGGATCCATCTTCTGGCGATCGGTAAATATCTGCGGCGCGTTTGGATTTTCAAACGACAGATCCTTGATGTACATTTTCTGCATTCTAAATTCCGGTTTTGCCGCCTTGTCCTTTTCGGTGTTTTCTGCCATGGTGCTCCTTGATATTATTGTAATAGTGTTATTCTGAGATAAATAGAACCCGTAAAAGCCTAAATCTTTACATGGCTATCGCGACGCATCTCCCAGCTGCCTATTCTTGATACGCGCTATTAGAACGTACTTCGCCGATTGAGGCAAGCCTTGTCAACCAATTCTCCGCAATTAAGGCAGAACTTGTTTGAGAAAATGCCCCGTATAGGATGTCTCGACTCCAGCCAATTCTTCCGGGGTGCCAACCGCAACTATTTCTCCCCCGCCATTCCCGCCTTCCGGCCCGACATCGATTATCCAGTCGGCGGTCTTGATGACATCGAGATTATGCTCGATGATGATGACGGTGTTGTCCTGATCAACGAGAATGTTCAGGACATTGAGCAGATGCTGGATATCCGCCGGGTGCAGGCCGGTGGTCGGTTCGTCTAATATATACAGGGTCTTGCCGCTGCTCCTGCCGGACAGTTCCTTGGCCAGTTTGACCCGCTGCGCCTCGCCGCCGGACAGGGTAACCGATGACTGGCCAAGGGAAATATAGGTCAGACCGACATCGTAGAGCGTCTGCAGCTTGTTTTTCACCGGCGGCACATTCTGAAAGAATTCCAGTGCTTCCTCCACGGTCATGGCCAGCACATCATGAATGTTTTTATCCCGGTAGTGAATCTCCAGGGTTTCACTGTTATATCGCCTGCCCCGGCATGTTTCACACTCGACATAAATATCCGGCAGGAAGTGCATAGCAATCTTGTTGACGCCCTCCCCTTCACATGCTTCACACCGACCACCCTTGATGTTAAAACTGAATCTGCCGGGTTTGTAGCCACGGGATCTGGACTCGGGCAGACGGGTAAAAAGGTCGCGTATATGGGTGAAGACGCCGGTATAGGTGGCAGGGTTTGACCGGGGTGTTCTGCCGATCGGGCTCTGGTCAATATCGATAATTTTATCGATCAGGCCCAGGCCGGTCAACACGGTTCCGTCCTGACTGAAACTGTCGCTTCTTTTATGCAGACCCGCTTTGGCCATGCGAAACAGGGTCTCGATGACCAGGGAACTTTTTCCCGAACCCGAGACGCCGGTCACGCAGGTCATCCCCTTTAAGGGAAACGAGGCGGTGATATTTTTCAGATTGTTGATGGTGCAGTTTTTCAGCTGCAGACAGTGTTTTGCCCCGAGACGTATCTTGCGTCTTTTCTTAGGCGTTTTTATCTGCAGACGCCCGGACAGATAGGCGCCGGTAGCCGACTGTTCATTGAGCAGCAATCCCTGGACATCACCATTGTAGACGATATGGCCACCATGAATTCCGGCGCCTGGTCCCATATCCAGGACATGATCCGCCGCCAGAATCGTGTCGGTGTCATGTTCGACGACAATCAGGCTGTTGCCCAGATCACGCAGCTCAAGCAGGGTATTGATAAGTTTCTGGTTATCGCGCTGGTGCAGACCGATACTCGGTTCATCTAAAATATACAGCACCCCGGCCAGGCGCGAGCCGATCTGCGAGGCCAGGCGAATCCTCTGCGCCTCGCCGCCGGACAGCGTACCGGCCCGCCGTTCCAGTGAAAGATAGCCCAGTCCCACATCGCGAAGAAAAGAAAGCCGGTCGACAATTTCCTTGAGGATCGACTGACCGATCTTTTTTTCCCTGGCGGTAAAGGGCAGCTTCGGCAGCTCCGCCAGAATCATTTCAATCGACAGACAGGTCAGTTCGTATATCGACCATTTACCGACCCGTACGGCCAGTGCCTCGGGCTTCAATCGTGCACCGAGACAGCGCGGACATTGCTGCTCGTTCATATATTTGGTCAGTTCCTCGCGAACCATTGGTGACTGGGTCTCGTGAAATCGACGATCGAGCTGGGGGATAACCCCTTCAAAGGGCTTCACCGCAGACATGCTGCGCTGGCCGTTGCGATAATCAAATTGAATTTCTTCCTGGCCGGAACCATAGAGAAACACCTCTCGCACCTGCTCGGATAATGTGCCGAAAGGCGTTTTCAGCGAGACATGGTAATGTTTGGCGACGGATTCGAGCATATGGCCGGTATAGGATTCCTCGTTCCGCCAGCCCCAGGGGGCAATCGCGCCATCACTGATAGACAGGCGGTCATCCGGCACAATCAGGGACGGATCAAAAAACTGTTTCACGCCGAGTCCGCCGCACTCGACACAAGCCCCCTGCGGATTGTTGAAGGAAAACAGCTGGGTGGAGATCGGCGGCAGGGAAATGCCGCAGCTGTGGCATGCGGCAAGCTCACTGAACAGTCGCTGGGTATCGTCATCGGGAAAGAGCACCAACAGAAAACCATCGCTCAGCTTGACGGCGGTGGCGACCGAGTCAGCCAAACGTCTTCTGATGGAGTCCTTGATCACCAGGCGATCGACGACAACCTCGATGGAGTGTTTCTTGTTTTTATCAAGATCGGTGACATCGTCGGCATGCAAGATGTCGCCATTAATGCGGATCCGGACAAAGCCTTCCTTGCGCACTCGGGCCAGCAGCTGTTCATGGCGGCCCTTTCGTTCGGTGACAAGCGGGGCAAGAAGAATAATTTTCTTGCCCTCCGGCAGAAGCATCAGCGCGTTGACCATGTCCTCGAGGGACTGCGCCTCGATGGGCTTGCCGCACTGGTGACAATGGGGATGGCCGCAGCGGGCAAAGAGCAGGCGGAGGTGATCATAGATCTCCGTTACCGTGCCGACCGTTGAACGGGGATTTTTGCTGGTCGTTTTCTGCTCGATGGAAACTGCCGGCGAAAGCCCTTCCAGCGAATCGACATCAGGCTTATCCATCTGGCCGAGAAATTGCCGGGCGTAGGTCGACAGCGACTCAACATAGCGGCGCTGGCCTTCGGCATACAGGGTATCGAAGGCCAGTGTTGATTTCCCGGAACCGGACAGACCGGTAAAGAGCACAAGTTTATTGCGCGGCAGATCGACATCGATATTCTTCAAATTATGCATTCGCGCACCACGAATGCTCAGGGTCTTTGGTTCCATGGAAAACTAAAAGAGAAAAGAGAGCTATTGCAGACAGTTATCTGCGGAGGAGAGTGGCATGATCCACTTTAATACACCGGTCCATGACCACGAAAATCCCTTTGCTGCGGGCCAGCTCGGCGGCGGCTTCATTGATTACTCCCTGCTGCATCCAGACCACTCGAGGCAGCGGCTTCAATTCGACAAGCTGTTCGACAATCTCAAGAACATCTTCTGATTTTCTAAAAATATCGACGACGTCGATCGGGTGAGGAATGGATTGAAGATCCGCATAGCAGGTCTGGCCGAGGATCTCTTTTTGTCCGGGATTGACCGGGTAGATGGTATAGCCGACATCAAGAAGATACCGGCCGACCATGTTACTCGGCCGGTTCTCTTTGGGCGACAGACCGACAACGGCGATGGAGGTAACCTCCCCGAGGAGGCGGGATATTTCCGCTGTGTGCTGCAGTGATTCAGGTGTTTGCATGGAATAAAGCCCGTTATTAATAGGGAAAAAGTGCAGGGAGAAACGAAGGAGAAATCGATCCACTGTGTAATAGGTAATGTGCAGATATAATTATGATCCCATAGACAAAAGTCAAGATAGCAATTATATACTACGGGGACATTTGGCCGGACATGCCCGGTCTTCCTGAAATATCATTGCCAAACATGAGGAAATTTGATGAATTTTCAAAACATCATTTTTGAGTTGAGTACCTACTGGGCGGAACAGGGTTGCGTCATCCAGCAGCCCTATGACATGGAGGTAGGTGCGGGGACATTCCATCCGGCCACCCTGCTCCGCGCCCTCGGTCCCGAACCATGGAAATGTGCCTATCCGCAACCTTCCAGAAGGCCGACCGACGGACGGTACGGCAACAATCCCAATCGATTGCAGCATTATTACCAGTACCAGGTAGTCATCAAACCTTCGCCGTTAAATGTGCAGGAGCTCTATCTGGCCAGTCTGGAACGTTTCGGCCTCAATCTCCTTGACCATGATATCCGCTTCGTCGAAGATGACTGGGAATCGCCGACCCTCGGTGCCTCGGGGCTTGGCTGGGAGGTGTGGCTGGACGGGATGGAAATCACCCAGTTTACCTATTTCCAGCAGGCCGGGTCTATTGATCTTCATCCGACCACCGTGGAGATTACCTACGGCCTGGAACGTATTGCCATGTATCTCCAGGGTGTCGAAAGCGTCTACGATATCGCCTGGAACGACACGGTCAGCTACGGCGAGATCTTTCACCAGGCCGAGGTCGAGTTTTCCACATTTAACTTCGAAGAGGCAAATGTCGAAAAGCTGCTGATGTTTTTTGACATATACGAAGAAGAAGCACTGAAACTCGTCGATAAAAAACTTATCCTGCCGGCCTATGACTACTGCCTGAAATGCTCGCACACCTTCAATCTGCTCGATGCACGCAAGGCAATCAGCGTCAATGAACGGACACGATACATCGGCCGCATCCGCAATATCGCCAGAAAAGTCGCCGAGGCCTATGTTGAACAGCGGGCCAGTATGCATCACCCGCTTCTCAAGTAAGGCTACTGATCCGTCAGCCAATAAAACCTGTACGGCGGAATAACCAGTTCCTCGTTAAACATTGCCGGTTTTTCCCCTGAATACAGGTCGCGAATCGCCCCGTTGCGAAAATAGGCTTTTCGCTCTATGTCCTTCAGATTCAGATGCTGCGGAGCATTGTCAAAATTGGCCACCACCAGGACCCTGCTGGTCGGCTGGTCATATTCAAAACGGGCAAAAACGAACAGGTGCGGGTTGCCGACATCGAGCAGTTCGCGGTTATTAAAATCGGCAAAGGCGACTATTTCCTTGCGCACGGCGATCATTTTTTTCAAGGCGGAAAACAGCCGGTATTCGACCGTGCCCGGACTATTGCGCAGTGCCGCCTTGTCCCAGTTGATGCGCGGACGATGCGCCCAGCGACTGTCGTTGGCTTTTGCCGGATCTTCGAGATAGCTGGTATCGTTTAAGGTACCTAACTCGTCGCCGTAATAGAGCAGCGGAATGCCGCCGAAGGACATGATCATCCCATGCAGCAGGACGATGATTTTTATGGCATTGTCGATCTCCGCCTGATCCCCCATATCCAGCGCCGCCTCCAGGCCGACCAGCGAAGCAAGAGAGCCGGAAATACGGCTATCCCCGGTCTTGTCATTTTGGCCGAAAGGCAGGCCGCGGGATAAGGAATCGTCATACTTTCCGGTATAATAATCTATCAGGAACTGGCGATGGGCACGCGGCTCGTAGTCGACGGCACGAATATCATTATCGTCATAGCCCAGGCCGATATCGTCATGACAGCGGACATAATTGAGCCAGGTGGCCCGCTCGAGTTTATCGGGCAGACTTTTGATACCCTGGGTGAGCAGTTTGGCATTCTTGGTCGCCACCGCATCCCACAGAAGGGCCATATAGGTGGCGTTATAGGCTATTTCACATTCCTTGGCGTTGATGGCATCTTCGCCGAAATACTTGATTATCTCGACCGGCGCAACAATGGCCTCGGCGATGAACAGGACACCCGGGGCCGACACCTGGCAGCAATCCTTCATCAGTTGCAGCAGCAGATGGGCCTCACGTTCGTTCTGGCAGATGCTGCCGATTTTCTTCCAGAGAAAGGCCACGGCATCCAGGCGTAGAATATCCGCGCCCTGATTGGCCCAGTACAAAATGATGTCGAGCATTTCGATGAACACCGCGGGATTACTGTAGTTCAGGTCCCACTGAAAGTCGTTGAAGACGGTCATAACCCACTTGCCCATCTCCTCGTCCCAGGTAAAATTTCCCGAGGCGGTTTCCGGAAAAATCTCCGGCATGGTGACTTCAAACATGTCGGGCACTTCACGGTTGTCAAAGATATAGTAATAATCCTGATACTTCAAATTCCCCTGCCGGGCCTTCAACGCCCATTCATGCTCATTGGAGGTATGGTTGAGTACGACATCCAGGGTCAGGAGAATTCCATGCTTGTGGAATTCTCCGGCCAGATTCTGTAAATCCTCAAGACTGCCGAAACGCTCGTTGATGCGGCGAAAATCACTGACCGCATAGCCGCCGTCGCTGGCCCCTTTCGGGCAGACCAGCATCGGCATGAGATGGACCATATTCACCCCAAGTTCGAGGAAATAATGCATATGCTGCTGCAATTCCGACAGATTTTTGGCGTATCCATCCGGATACTGGGCCATGCCGACCCACTCCTGACTGAGAAACCAGTTGTGATCCTGCTCACGGGCGATATCGCTCTCCTTCAGGTGGTCGGGCCGCTGAATATACTGCCTGGCCATCGTTTCAACCAGCTTCTGCATCTGCCCATGAAAATCATCACGCTTGCCGTAAAGCCGTGTGAACAGCGAATGAATGGAATAAAAATTCGCCCCTAACCGGGTATAAAAATGGCGCAGATCCTGTTTATGAATTTCAGGTTTCAGGTCGGTAAGTATCTGGTTAAGGAGGGAGTGGGATACCTGTTCGTACATTAAAAAAACTCCACAATGATGCATTGGTAAAAAGGTTCCGGCACCGTCTTTTGCGGTTTGATCCGGAATCAATAACTCTCTGACAAGAAGTCGGCAGCGGCGTACACCGACTTTTCATTTTTCCGGGATGTCACAACTCTCGAAAAATTCGTAGAACTCAATTGCCTCAAGGATACCTTCGGCGTAGGGGCGAGAGGCAAAGAAAATTTCATCGCCATGCACCAGCTCGGAAAGCTCCTCATTGTGCCGGTTGGCAACGACGACGGCGAGCATATTCCCGCGCATCATGTCTTCATCGGCCCCGGAACCACCTGCAGCCAGTATCCTGTCGAGAGGAATATCATGCCTCTCGGCAACCCAGCGCAGGGCGAGTCCCTTGGACGCGCGGACCGGAATAATATCGAGATACTGCCCGAAAGAAAGCACCACGTTGGCGGCCTGCCCTTCCTGATGCAGCATCTTGTTGATCTGCTGGATATCCGGGGCGACCTGCGGATCAATGTAATAACTGATCTTGAAACGGCTCTGCTCCAGACGCGGCTGCAGCTTCAGCCCCGGCAGTTCCCGCAGCGTCCGACGGATGATACGTGGGTTCCACAGATAATCGATATGCAGCTCCCAGGCGGCATCGGGCACCAGGTTGGGGTTGTAATAGATTTCCGTACCAAGGCTGGTTATCAGCACGTTCGGCATGGGAATGTGGTGTTTTTTCATGACCTGGATTGCCGAGTCAAGCCGTCGGCCGGTGGCAATACCGAACAGGACGCACTTCCGGTTCGCCTGCAAGGCTTCTATGAATGTCCTGAGCGCAACAGGATGTCCGAGCAGATTCTGATCGAGGTCGGAGAACAATGCCCGGTCGTGATGCAATTGACTGCGGCGTTTACCGTGAAATGGCGTGGCAGCCGCCGTGCGGGTAATCAGGGGATGAACCACCTCGAGAAATTTCCTGGTATGCGCCTGCCAGGAATAATGCTTTTCTACCCCGCGCAGGCCGTTACCAGCAAATTCGTGCCACTGTCGGGAATCGGCCAGGATGCGCAGCAGCTTCCGGGTAATATCTTCGGCGTCAAGCGGATCGATAAGAAAACCGTTTTGGCAATTGCCGATAATATCAATGGGACCACCATCTTCAGTGGCGACCACCGGCAGGCCGCAGGCTGCCGCTTCAATCAGGGTCAGGCCGAAGGGTTCGGTCAGTGCCGGATTAATAAACACCCCTTTGCCAAGAGCCGCCAGCCGGTAAATAGTTGCCACCTCGGATGCCTGGTGATGTTTCGGGTAGGCCACTTTGCCATACAGGTCATACTGGTCAATGTGCAGGAGGATATCCTGCAGTACGCCCTGGGCGTCATCATCCATATCGGTGATATCATCACGATTACCGGCAATAATAACAAGATTGGCCAGTTGCTGGAGTTCCGGCGATTGGCCGTAAGCGGTAATGAGCTGGAGAATATTCTTACGGGGATCAGGGCGAGACAGAGCAAGAATAAGCGGTTTCTCCGGCTCTCTGAGAAAGCGGTAAATCTCTGCGGCAATGGCACTGTCGGTTTCATCCCCTTGCGGCGGAAAAAATTGCTGCAGATCAGTCCCCGGCGGGACAACGCGCATACGCTCGGGCTGGTAATGATCATAGGCGGCATACTGCTCATGAATTTCCTGCCTGGTACTGGTAATAACACAGGCGGCAACGCCCAGGGTCGTCTCTTCGGCCTCGATGCGCGTGGTAATATTGTACCGGGCCTCCAGGGTTTCCCGGCTGAACCCGGCGGCGAGCAACTGGCGCCGCTTGCTGCGCCCAAGAGAATGACCCGTATGCACCAGCGGGATACCGAGCAGGTGGGACAAACGCGTGCCGACATACCCGGCATCGGCATAATGGCTATGCACAATCGACGGCAGGCCGGGCTGCAGCTTGATGTATTCGAGGGCGGAATCGGCGAAGTTATCCAGGCTAGGCCAGAGCTGTTCTTTAGGGATATACCCTTCGTCGCCGCAATCAATGCGAACGATCTGCACGTTATCGGACAGCTTTTCAACGTGGTTGCCATAATCATCGCTGACCGACGGATCGACGACTCGCCTGGTCAGCAGGTCGACTCGCTCCACGTCGGCATGCTCGCCAAGCGCGCGGGCCAGTTCCACCACGTATTTGGTTTGTCCGCCGGTGTCTGCATCGCGGCCAAGTTCAAGATCGTGACCACGAATCAAACCATGAATACTGATCATGACGATGTAGATTTTTTTATCGTAGCTTTCCATGTATCCGATTACCAAAGAGGGTTAGGCCAATTAATTATTTGCATAAGAATTTGAAATAATATATCTTTTTTACTATAACCCGTCTACACGGGATGTAAATCCTACCATAATCGTTACTCTGCGGCAATGTCTTTAGCCAAGCGGTGGTACGCCTGTGCCGGAAATACGCGAAAGAGGTTTTTACACTGTATTAGTGATACGTGTAACAGCCGATGACAAAGCAGATTCGGTGGTGGTAAACGTTTGCTAAAGATGTATGTCGGCGACCAGGGGCAGATGATCCGAAGCAATGCGGCTCAACTCGGTGGAATGTGCCCGCAGGGCCACAAGTCTCCGGGGTGGTCGGACCCAGATTCGATCAAGCCGCAGCAGGGGTTTTCGAGCAGGAAACGTGGCCGGGGAGCGTGCGGTTGTTGGTGATATTTTAAACCATCGATGTAAAGCGCGCAGGGGACGGCTCCAGGACAGCCATTCATTAAAATCGCCGAGAAGAATACGGCCATCGACATCCGCGGCATGGACTATTTTCAGTAATTTCCTGATCTGCAGGTGTCGTTCACGGATACCGAGACCGAGATGGGTCGCCCAGACTATGATCGCATGGCCATTGACGGTAAAAGCCACCTCGATGACGCCGCGGGGTTCCCTTCCCGGCACGCTGATATCGTGGCGCCTGACTGCCGATATCGGCAGGTTGGTCAGAAGGGCATTGCCGTAGTGTGCACCGGCGGCACTGAGCGTAAACCCCTCGATCGGCTGCATATGGGCTGCCGCCGCCAGATACGCCAGCATATCCCCCGTCACCTCGGGGTGTGAGGTGACCTCCTGCAGCGCGACAATATCACCATCTATTTCGCGCAGAACGGCGGCGACCCGCTCGATATTTTCGATTCCGTCGCGCCCGACACAGCGATGGATATTATAGGTGACAATGCGCAGACGCATCAGGATCCGCCGTGCTGTTTCTTGCGTAGATATCTCTTTTCCACCCATTTACGCACACCAATCAGTGCGGCACCAAAGACGACCACCACGGCAAACAGGGCGGTAAAACTTGGCAGATCCGGCTGCCGCAGGGATTCGGACAGCTGATCGGCGACAAAGGCAATGGCCGTAATACCGGGGATTATGCCAATTAAGGTGCCCAACAAGAAATCCCGCAGAGAAATGGCGGAAACACCGGCAATAAGATTGATCAACGAAAAAGGCGCCACTGGAATAATGCGAAAGGCAATCACCGCCATGAGGCCTGATTCGGCAAGTCGCTGATTCACCCGATTGACGAGACCACCGGAAAACTTGGCGACAATATTTTTCCCGAGGAAATGCCCGAGCAGAAACATCACCATGGCACTGAGGATTGCCCCGGACAACGCATACCAGCCGCCCCACCAGGGACCATAGACAATGATGGTCGCCATAATCAGCAGGGTGACCGGAAAGGCAACCAGGCCCAACATGATATAGGTCAACGGAACGAGCAGCGGGCTGAGCGGATGGGCCTTGAGCCACTGCGCCGACTCCGTCACCGTAGCTATATTGAGATATTTCGCTAAAGGCGTCCAGCGCCAGAGAGCAGCAAGCAGCAGCACCACGGCAATGGTCACGATGATTTTCAGAAGGTGACGATAGGCGGGACGCTGCTGTTCCGGCGGGATAAGGTAATCAAGAAATTCTTCCGGTTCGATAGGTTTTTCCGGGTCAAGAAGGTCGGATTCGGGCAGCCACTGCTCGCTCGTTTCCTCTTTAACTTCCGGCAGCGGCATCAGGCTGCGATCGCCTCCGCGTAAAGACTCGATCGCCTCTATGAGCGAGTCAAAACGGGCAATTGCCTCGGCCACTTCCTCCGTTGATGTACCGAGATGCTCGGCCAGCAGACGATTACGAAAAGAAGCTATGGTCCGCGCCGCATCGCTGCCTCTTTCTCCGACAATGGCCAGATCACATTCCGAATCGAGGCCGAGCGACCTGTTACTGAGATTTGACGAGCCGACCCTGACAAATACCCCATCAATGACCGTAACTTTGCCATGGACCATCAGGGTGGTTTCCGGATCGACCGCCAGGCGCGGGTAATAGATGCGCAGCCGATCATAACGATCGGCCTCGCGCAGGATGCGGACTATTCTGTCGCGCAGCACATCCATGGTATGCTGCTCCAGCCAGCCGCCGGTCTGCAGCGGCAAAACCATAACCACCTCGGGCCCGTTTTCGTCAAGAAGCCGCTCTTTTAATGCCTCGCCAATGCGGAAGGAACTGAGGTACTGGTTTTCCAGGTAGATAGACCTGCGCGCCGCGGCAATGCTGTCCCGATAGAGACTTTCCACCTCGCGCACTTCCTGGTGTCCCTTGTAGTGCGGCAGGGTGCGGCAGATGGCAATTGGTGTCTCGGTGAAATCAGGGGTGACGCTGGCCGGCCAGGGATCATCGACCCGGTGTGGATCGACCTCGACCGGCAGTTTCCCGCAGGCCCTCTGCCAGCGCTGTCGCACGAGCTCTGCCAGGGCGAAAGCGGCCTCCCCGTCGACGACCATCTGCACATCATGAAAAGGCGGATACGGTTTGCCGTCGGGATCGACGCGCAGCTTGTTGTCCGGCAGATGCTCCGGAGTGTCCCAGCGGCACTTACTCAGATCGAGACCGCCGACAAAGGCCACGGCATCATCGATCACGACGATTTTCTGGTGCTGGGAACCACCGATGGGATGTTCGCTGTCAAGCAGGAAGTGGATACGCTTATGGGTCAGCCATTCCAGTTTATATCGCGGAAAGAACTCGCGCTCCATGGCATAGATCATGGAAAAATCCCAGCTCAGCAGATAGATATTCAGCTCTTTTCTCTGCCTGGCCAGGTAATCAAGAAGTTTGCCGAGCGTCTGGGGATAATCGCCGCTTTCGCCGTCGCGGATCAGACGCAGCCCGCTGTGCAGATCCCAGCCGACGATGATGATCGACTGACGGGCCCGGCGCATTGCTTCATGCACAGCCCGGAAGTAGGCCTCGCCATCGATCAGGAAGGCGGCTCGATGGGCGGTTTTTATCTGCTGGCAATTTTTCTGTACTGTAAATATCTTTTCCACCTGCAACCTCACAAAAGGTCGGATTTCTAGATGGCAGCCGCCACTCAGTATTTCTTGGTCCGCAAAATAGTGATGACCAGCCAGAGGCCAAGCACAACAGACAACAGATAGCCAATGACGCCCAGGGCAGGCAGGCCAAAGAGAAAGGGGCCGACACCGGTGGTGACAATCATTGACGAGCCCATGATGATCGAGCCGGTGATAATACCCGTCGTCAGGCGGTTTGAGGCACTTTCCAGGGTATTGACGAGGTACTCCAGCTTTTCCAGATGAAATTTAAAACTGAGCTCCCCATCTTCGATTTTATCTATTATCTGCAGGAGATGGCGCGGCAGCTCACGTTGCATGGCGAAGAAACCGGCAAAAGAGCGCCGCATCCCCCGCCACAACACGCCAGGTTTATATCGCTCTTTTGCCAGCCGATGGACACTGCCTTTCAGCTCGTCGATGACACTCAGTTCGGGGAATACCAGACGGGCCGAGCCCTCGGCAGTCACCAGGGCCTTTATCATAATGACCATGTCGATCGGCAGCTGCAGATTATGCTCCCGCAGCAGGGCGAGTAAGCCGCGCAGCAGCCCGCCGATATCCACGTCCTTGATCGGTAAGGCGTAATAGCTGTCGAGGATATTCAGCAGCCCCCTCTCCAGGGACTTGCGGTTGGTCTTTTTTCCCCTGGCGCGGCAGAGCTGCAAAAAACCGTCGACCAGGGCGTGACTGTCTCTGTCGACCACGGCGGAGAGTATTTCAATCAACATGAAGCGGTCCTGCTCCGTCAGCCGTCCCACCAGCCCCCAGTCGATAAGGCACAGCCGCATCTCACTGTCCACCAGGAGATTTCCCGGATGGGGGTCGGCGTGGAAAAAACCATCCTCGAGAATCTGCTGGACAACTGTCTGCAAGCCCAGCCGGGCGATCTGTTCTCTTTCGTCGCCTTTCGTCGGCAGGAGATCTTTTAAATTGACACCATCGAAGAACTCCATGACCAGCAGCTTCTTCGAACTATATTTTCCGTAGGGGATGGGGATGAAGATATCCGGTGCCGCGTAGGAACGGGCGATATTGATATTGTTCAGTTCATTTTTAAAATTAAGCTCCTGCATCAGCGTTTGCCGCACCGTGCCGGCAAGTTCCGGCAGGTTGTAGCAGCGTAATTCTTCAAACTGCTGATCGAGGAACCGGCAGATGGTATCAAGGATATCAAGGTCGGAGGTGATGTCTTTGACAATGCCCGGACGCTGCGCTTTCACAGCAACTATCGCGCCGTTTTCTTTAAGTATTCCCCGGTGCACCTGAGAAAGCGATGCGGCGGCCACCGGTTCGAAATCAAACTCGCTAAAAACCTCGGCTATCGGCTGCCCGAGACTTTTTTCAATCTCGGGAACGATTTCCGCCGAGTCAACCGCGGGCACACTGTCCTGCAGTTTCTCCAGCTCGACCAGCAGCTCTTCCGGCAAAAGATCCGGTCGCAGACTCATTATCTGGCCAAACTTGACGAAGGTCGGGCCCAATTCCTCAATGACAATACGAATTCGCTCAAAAAGTTTCAGACTGGAATCAACCGGTCCTATGCTATGCAGGAAATCTGCCCCCGGCACCTCAAGTCGATCAACGATTTCATCAAAGCCGTATTTGGCCAGGATCGTAACGATATTCTTGAAACGTTTCAGATTTTTGATGTCAGTCAGATGCATATACCATCCCTGGTGGTGGGTATTTTTTTTGGTTTATCGGGTGGGGAGCAGCCAGTCGGCACTCTCCGGGAAGAAATGCACCAGCCCTTCGAGAACACCGGCGGCATAGTTGCCGTTCATGCCGAGCAACCCTCCCCTGGCGATATACAGACAATCGCTCCGTCCTTTCTCCGCCAGGTCTTCAAGGGCCATCCGGCGAACATCGGCAGCACTGTTTCGCACCAGGATGGCCTGCAGGCCGCTGGTCAAGGCATCGAGATCATTGCCGCTGTCGCCGGCAAACACCACGTTTGTCTCGGCAATTTTTTCTTCCTGCATTAAAAAACGTATCGCCTGCAGCTTGTTGGCCCGTCGGGGCAGGATGTCGAGCAGACCGCATTGCGCCGCGTCGTCCCGGCTCCAGATAACCGTAGTGCGAATACCGCGCCCTTGCAGCAGAGCGGCAACCCGGTCCTGGACGCTGTTTATATCCAGGTCAAGATCGGTATAGTAGCTGACCTTATAGTCATTCTGTTTTGCTTCTTCCTGCAGCCGCAGGTTCATATCGTCGATGCCGGCCACCAGTCCGACCACGTCGTCCCGACTGCAGTCATGCCAGTCGCGGCCGATCTGCTGCTGCCATTTTTTATCCAGCTGCCATTGTCTGCTCCCCTTCCTGGGTATGGCTTCCCGGTCGATCCTGTACAGAG
Source organism: Desulfocastanea catecholica (assembly GCF_054657295.1). Taxonomy (NCBI): domain Bacteria; kingdom Pseudomonadati; phylum Thermodesulfobacteriota; class Desulfobulbia; order Desulfobulbales; family Desulfobulbaceae; genus Desulfocastanea; species Desulfocastanea catecholica. Next base: position 35,959 of record NZ_BAAHYZ010000024.1, on the reverse strand, counting down.
TGGTGCCGACATCGCCGATAACGTAATCAGGTTCAGGTAGAGCATATTCGGCGATCGCCTCTTTGACCAGCTGGGCATGTCGCCCGCTGACATAGGCCAGCCGTATTTCCCGGCGAGCGGCAAGCAAGGCAAACAGCTCTCTTGCCTGCGGCGATTCAGCCTGCTCTCCGTTGGGAATCAGGGTGCGATCAAGATCACTGCACAACAATATTTTCCTCATGAATATGTCAACCTTTCCTGTTTCTTTCTACTGATGCAAAAGCCCCTATGGGTTATAGGCTATGAGCTATGCAGACAAATCTTCGGGAAACGCATACGAACCATCTGCATCATCAAATTTATTCAAAGTGCACAGTAATAACTCATATCTATTCTGCACGTCTTCTCTATCGTTTTGTTCAAATACGGTTTCCTGACTTGCCCGTAGGATCATGGTTGCCTGGCGATGTATCGCTTTTCGCTGCTCTGTCTGAAGAGTTTGTTCGGCAATCAGGAGTAACGTTTCCAACAGCCGTATTGTTACTGCCATACTCGATCTGCCATATTGTCGAATCTGGTCGAAGGAAGCGTTCAGCACGCCCGAATAGATGAAGGGTTTGGTTTTCACACGCAGCTGCCCCTGATCATCAAAATAATTGGAGGAGGGAAATTTCCTTTTGGCAAGGCAGCAAAGGGCTGTGCCCAGCTGATCAACACAGGCCATGGCAGTGAACGGATCATTGATACCCGGGGAAAGGGCTCGAATGGCAACCTCGACAAGTTGATGGATTGAGTACTCGATATCCTGCTCCGGAGTAGGATTCGACCCGACAATAAATGCTTTGGTGATACTTCCGGTGAGATTGATATCGAATTCTTTCTCACTGCTGACAACCGCGAGTGTGCCGTCAGCCACAACAAATTGGCCTGGTCGTAAATGGAGCCGTATGAGGTAATCATTCTCTTTGGCCGTTTGCAAAAGTCCGTCAAGATCAATTGCCTGCAGGTAGCCCTTACGGTCAGCGATAATGGTGTGATTGTTGTAATGTGCCTTGTTCTCTTCCTGCAGCTGTGAAATTGTATCTGTTATTTCGTCTGGCTGATCGTCTAAATCGGTTGTGAATATCCGCCGTATATTGCGCTCGAGCTCTGCACTCACCCCGGCAACCACCTCATCAGCTTGAATTGACGTGGCGATATGATGAATGAAATAAATCAACACACCAACATCGAGTAATGCCAGACCAACTGCAAAGGTTACTGACAAATTTGGCACGAATATGTCTGTTCCGACTGCTTGAATTGACCGAAGTACAATTAAACAATAAATGAAGCTGGCGACAAAGGTGCCAAGAACAAACTGGATACTCTTATCCCGGATAAAATTTCGCAGCAGACGCGGTCCGAACTGTGAAGATGCAAGATTAAGAACAACAATGGTGATGGAGAAGGTGACGCCGGTGACGGTCATCATCGATGCAGCAAGGGTCGACAGGATTGACCGTGCTCCTTCCGGACTGACTGAATTAAAAAAACCATAAGATCTCAAGTAGTCTGTTAGCGAACCCCTATCGAGACTAATGATGCCAATTGAAATTACAATCGCCGCCAGGACCATAAGCGTCGGGATAAACCAGAAACTGGTTTTCAAAGATTCCCACCAATTTATCAGTTTCGTTTTCATATCATGGCCCTTGGATGCAGTTATTCCTTGTCAATATCTGAAATAGCTTGCCGGAAATTGATCAGAAGGCAAAAACACCTCATGGGTGATAAAGTCTTCTCACAATATTACCTTGCACTGAGTTCGACATCATCAAACCTGCTATACCATAACTATTAATTTTATTCACGCACCGGTCGAAGGGGCGACCCATGGCATACATAAAGCCCATGATCCCAAATGCGTTTCAATCCAAGCCTGGGCATAGAGGCCGTTGCCGGTGTTGACCACGGTTTCAATTCACGCCTCCGCACAGGAGGCGACCAGAGATCCTGGACGATCAGGAGGTTTGATTATGGGTTTCAATCCACGCCTCCGTACAGGAGGCGACCAGGGCGGGAAGAGACAGGCGCAGGTGAGTTTTGTTTCAATCCACGCCTCCGTACAGGAGGCGACTCACCAACTCCAGAAACAAAGCAATATCTGTACTGTTTCAATCCACGCCTCCGTACAGGAGGCGACTACAAAAAAGGAGCAAGATATATGACCTCACATGTTTCAATCCACGCCTCCGTACAGGAGGCGACAAAGCCAAGATGGAAGCCGAAATGGCCGAGCTGAGTTTCAATCCACGCCTCCGTACAGGAGGCGACTTGATTCTGTCGAAAGCGAAAACCGGGAAACGCTGTTTCAATCCACGCCTCCGTACAGGAGGCGACGCAACATGGAAACAAACCAATATGGCACGGCCCTGTTTCAATCCACGCCTCCGTACAGGAGGCGACATTTCGGTCAATATCGTTGCCGAATAAATCATGTCGTTTCAATCCACGCCTCCGTACAGGAGGCGACCTTTCAAACTCTTCATAATCCATTCCCCATTGATGTTTCAATCCACGCCTCCGTACAGGAGGCGACTTTTGCGTCCCTGCAACCGTTATGTCAAAATCGCTGTTTCAATCCACGCCTCCGTACAGGAGGCGACGAAAAAGGTATGAAGAAGGCCGTTGACATCACCAGTTTCAATCCACGCCTCCGTACAGGAGGCGACTTACCGACTCCTGGCTTGAATCGGCCAAACTCCGTGTTTCAATCCACGCCTCCGTACAGGAGGCGACTTTATGATGCGGATGGACCGGGCGGAGTAAGCAATGGGTTTCAATCCACGCCTCCGTACAGGAGGCGACCAGAAGATACTCATGACATAGAGTGTCCGTTCTGTGTTTCAATCCACGCCTCCGTACAGGAGGCGACTGTCGATTCATAATGTACTGATACAAATCGACAAATACAGCGGATTCCGCGAACATGCTTTCGGCCTTCATTTGCCAAACGCAATGACGGCCGGCAAACATGTCTTTTGCCGCAGAATCAGTACAGTTGCGAACCTCTTAACTTTTTCTGTCTATTACCGGTTCGCGCAAACATTTTTACTGCCTTAGATATCGTTTTTTAGCAAAAAAAAATGATATCGTGAAAGAATATATACCCCTGAAAAGGATACAGAAAAAAGTTTTACCTCCGAGCGTCAAACTATCAATGGACCTTCTTGATCAAACGCTTTCTTTGCGCCGATATGTTCCACCTTGTGTCGCCAGTTTGCGCCAAGGAAATAGAAACGGAGGCTATCTTGTTCCGGATCAATTTCCTCAATCAGTCGCTGACGAAACACTGTCCATTGAGCGGGATCCACAATACATTCAAATACCGAGTACTGCACTCGCTGGCCATAATCTTTGCAAGCTTTGGCAACACGCCGCAATCGTCTGCTGCCACCGAGCTCACTGGTTTTGACATCATAACTCACCAGAACAAACATGTCATACCCCTCTACTTTATTTCCAAATTACCGGAGGATAACCATCGAGCTCTCCTCGCAGCAATCTGGATAAAAGCAACGCCTGCCCGTAAAAAAACATCCCGATGGCCATTTTTTCTTCAAGAAAAGGATGGCTCCGCTCATCCTGTTTTCTGTTCTGGTAGGTAACCAGGACGGTTTTTCTTGCCGCATCGGTCATGCGAACCGCACCGCTTTCACTGAAAGTAAAATCTTTCGCCCTTAATTGCCCAAGATTAACCAGCGATATTGCCAGCCGATCAACCATTGGTCGGAATTCTTCCATAACATCGAGGGCCAATCCAGGTCTACCCGGTCGATCCCGGTGGAGATACCCCACGGCTGGATCAAGACCAACCGACTCGAGAGCCGAGCGAACGTCATGCATCAGCAGGGTATACAAAAAGGAAAGCAGGCAATTCATGCGGTCCAGAGGTGGTCTTCGATTACGTTGTCTCAGGAAAAAGTGCTCTTTATTACGTACGATAAGATGATCAAAAGCACCGAAATAGACATGGGCTGCGTCACCTTCTATCCCTCTGACCTCATCGAGTGTCAGTTCATCCTGCAGGCGGCGCAGTGATGCCGTCAATCGGTTGATACTGTTTTCCAGGGCAAGCGTATCAACTTTCTCGGGATGATCCCGCAAGACCCGCTGCATGGCGTATCTGCAGTTGGCGATTTTGCCGGTAACAAATTGTTTGGCAATCATCGCGGAAAAGATCGGATCATCGGCCCGGCGATATTGCTCACGTCGCAGCAGGACATTACCTGACACCGGTCCCTGAACCCTCGCCAGAAATCGACCCTTTTCGGAAAGAAAACTCAAGGTAACATCCCGCTCGGCACAAAACCCCATAAGGAAGGGGCTGCAACCGACATTGCCGAAACAGACAATGCCATCCAGAGTATGAATCGGCAGGCGGAGAGCAACTTCACCATCAACCCGCACCGCGACTGTTTCCCCGTCTTTTGCCAGATAGGCACCCTGCGTCGTGACAAACAGCGTATTCAGATGTTTCTTCATTTGACCTCTATTTTGTTCAGGTAGTTGACAACCTTCTTTTTTCCGGCAATTTTCGGCAGACATTGTGAGATAAAGGAACAGCTCTCGCATTTTTTTGCATACTCCGGTGGCGGCGTGTGGTTGGAGTTCAACAGAGCATGGAGTCTGTGCGCGGTATCGGTGGTAAGCTGTCGTAACGCATCATCAAAATGAATATTTTGCCGTCGTTTATTCTGGCCATAGTAAAGGGCACCTTCTGGTACATCCCGGTTAAGCATTTCCTCCAGACAGAGCGCCTGTGCGCAAAGCTGCACCCGGTCGGAATCGTCTTTTTTGGGACCGCCACGCTTGTATTCAACGGGAAATGGCTGCCAGATACCATTTTTTAGCAGATGAAATTCAACGATATCAGCCCGGCCAATCAGCCCCAAATGCAAGGAACGAATCGGCACGTCAAATTCGACTCGAATTTTACCACGCGATTCACTGCCGGTGGAATGCACCCGTTCGTGAAGAATTCGCCCCTCGGCGGTCAACCGGTTTTCCGTCCATTGTTGTTCGATATGAATCAGTGCACATTGTCGCGGACAGAACAACAGGTGCTGCAGGGCAGAGATCATGACCAGGTCGTCTTCGCTGTACATGAGATATTTCTCCGCTAGTCGCCGGAAAGGAGGTTGACGATCAACCGGATCAACAAGTCTTTCTGGCCGGGATCACTTGCCGCTGTCAACAGGGTCAATGCAACCAGCGCCTTGTTGTCAAAATGTTTCTTGCCGAGCAAACCGTTTTTCTGGAGAAACAGAAGAAAGAGAAATGAGCCGATGCGTTTATTACCATCGGTAAATGGATGGTCCTTGATGACAAAATAGAGAAGATTGGCAGCCTTTTCCTCAATACTCGGATATAAATCCTGCCCGCCGAAGGTCTGATGAATTGCGCCGATGATTCCGGCAAGAGCGTCACTCCGTTCATTGCCGAAGAGATCGGTTGCCTCCATCTTCGCCAGCAAATGCTGCTTAAGAGAACCAATGGCTGCCCGCGCGCCATCAAGATCCAACATTTCACCAATGACCTGCTTTCTGTTCGGTGGTGGCAATTTATCCTCGTCATACTGCAGCAACAGCTGCCAGGTTTTGGCGTACCGATTGACAAGGTTGAGTACCGAGAGGCCTTCGTCACTAACGAGATTCTGATTTTCCAGGGTATTCGTCAGCAACGACAAAACCTGTTGCGCTTCAAGGATGCCTTTTTCCGCCAGGCGACGCTGATTGAAGGTGTAGCCTTTTACAAGATGGTCTTTGAGGATGGAGGTTGCCCAGATGCGGAACTGGGTGCCGCGCTTGGATTTAACCCGGTAGCCTACGGAAATTATGACATCGAGGTTATAAAACACAACGGGTTTATCCGAATTTGCAATATGCATTTTTTGCATATTGCCTTGTTGTTGTAATTCACCCTCTTTGAATACGTTATTCACATGCCTGGAAATAACTGACTGATCTCGCTGAAAAAGGTCGACCATTTGAGATTGCATCAACCAGACCGTTTCATCGGCCAGACAGACATCGACTGCTGCTTGGCCATCGTCAGATTGGTATAAAATAACTTCGCCGCGATCTGGTTGCATAGTTTTAATTCTCTTTTGTTATTTATTGTTGCTGAGCCTATTTAAAATAGTTCCTGTAAAGAAACACCATGTGGCGTGTTTGCTTTATCAATAGTCACCTCATAATCAGTAAATTTTCTTGCTGGTTGAGTGGAATCTTTTAGCCGAACACTCACTAAATCAAAAAGTTTGTGAGCCGGTGCATTGCCAAATTCGCTATCATGTTTGAATATAATGATTTTCTGGCATGCCATTTCACCACGTGATGCAGAACGGTCATGATCGAACATATTTTGCAGTGCATCCCAGAATAGGTCGAGATCTTTTTCCGAGAACCCAGTTTGCTTTGCAAATGGAGCCGAGATAAACCCGTGAATCCTGTAAAGACCATAGGGGACAATTGCCTTTCTTGCTCCAAGCCCCTTGTCCTCTGGCTTATCAACTGAAACCGCAGCTGTTCTGAACATTGCCACATCCAAACCAATAATGGGATCAATGCTTCGTGCGAAACTGAGCTGTACTGGACCGCGGACTTGGCCGCAGGTTTTGTCACCTGTTGACATCACAGCTCCAAATGTGCGTACGTCATAGAAATTTTTGCACATCCATTTTTTTGCTACAATTTCCTTGCTCTCAACAAACAGTTCTTTAAGCTTTGCCCTTGCGGCATCAGAAATGTCTTTCAGTTTTACAACTGCCTTCTTTGTCTTGTCTAAATCAGCACTAAGTTGGAGATATATCCCTTCATTTTCAAAACCGACCCCTTCAGGGTAATCAGAGAAATCAGCAAGTTCTTCACGCAGGTCCGCAGGAACATGAACGAACAATTTTTCATTGTCCAATGCCTTATGGGCTCGTTTATGATGCTCTGAAAGAAATGCCCCTTCGCGCACATGAATTTCGTAAGGAGAGATATTCTCTTTCACTAGATCAACATAGTTTCGTATCTTACGCTTTATGCAAACATCCGTTGTGATGCCGTGTCCTGTCTCGGGGTCAATGCGGGGCATATTACCTGCATCAGGGTCACCATTTGGATTACCGTTTTTGACATCGAATAATAAGATAAACTCATAACGGTTTTCTATTGGGCTATTCATTTGATTCTCCTTCATTTTTTACGGAATTCTTTTTAGCTACCGCTTCTTGTATTTCACGATACATCGCATTCTTTTGGTGATAATAAGCAATGGCGAATATGCCTTGCTCTTGTAAATTCATGTGAGAGGGAAAGGAATTTATGTGCTCCAGGATTTTTCCAATACGCCCATCAGAGAAATGTCCAGACTTGGCCTTTTCAATGTGATGTTGGGATAAATTTATTAAACGAGGAAAAACGCTAGCTGGTGTTGCTGACGCGGCGCTGAAGAAACGATCTTTGATAGTTGTTTTCACCGTTACAGCCTCGGTCTGCGCTTTTTCTAGTGCTGCAAACAACCGCCCCAACAGATATGCGACGTCTTTTCTATCTGTGTCTAAAGCCATTGGAATCTCCATTTTATAATTTCGCTTTAATACTGCTTTCAATATAGAAGCTCTTAAATAATTGACTTGATGATCAGCTCGAATACGCCCAAGTACCCCTTGATAAAGATTTTGTGGATAACGAGTTCCCATTAAAACCGAACGAGTCAGCGCACCACCCAACAGCGGTGAGATATTCTTAGACTCCCTGGCTGTTTCTCTAAGCAAGTGCCAAATTCCTGGAAACTGAATGTCCTTATCTGAACGTTCTATCTCCAGATTATTGAAGTGTTCATGGAATCTGGCCATTAAGTCACCTACTGTACAAATATGCCAAAAACGTATCGCGAGTCGGGCTTTATTGAGTGAAAGTCCGAGGATGTAAAATTTCAAATTCTTGTCTTCTTCAATATCTTTTGGCAACGTTCCCTGGCGAATAGTCTCCAAAAATTTTTGAACCTGGATTGCTGCATTTGTATTTACAAACGACGGGTTAATTGCCTGCCCAAAAAATGTTTCAATAATTGACTCCCTCTCGGCCCAAAAAACCGTAGTTACATCTCCTATCCGTATTCGTTGGGTTTGGCTGCGCAGCAGAAACTTGAGCGCGGAAGAACTTTTGAATTCAGCCTTTACTGAAACGGGGGCATTTTTTCCTTTCTTTTTCCCATAGGATTCGTAAGCCACCTCATTAAATGACACAAGGGAAGCACCTGCCCCAAACTTAAACTGCGCATATTGTGGTTGGAGATCGTGAACCTCTCCATCAACAAAACTAACTCCCTTTTGAAACTTTTCTTGGGCAACAAAGGTTGACCAAAGGCTTTTTACCTCCGGACGTTCGTGGATGAATGTCGCATCTCCCAGCAACCGAAAGGCGACCCATTTCCCATGGATACCACACATTTCCTTCCAGCCACTTAAATCTTTAGAATCTTCAGGATTCCACTTAGCAAGAAACGACCTGGCAGCTAGAACACCTTCGTCACAAGATGCACCGCAGACCTCATCAATTTTTTCCTTGAAAAAAAGATGATGTATTTCGCTTCTGGAATTGTTTGACATTCCAAATAGGTAGTCAGCCTTGTCAACCATAAAATTTGGAGTTTTCGCAGCCGCATTTGCCCGGACATTAACCTGGTTAGTATATGGAACTACTGATGTTTTGAAATCAAACGTATTGGCCTTGATTTTGTTTCGCAGATCCTCTGGCTGGCCAATCAAATTCCCTTCTTTATCAATCGTAATGACAAATCCAATATCCTCGACGCTGAACCCATATGGCGGCACGTCCCCTGCTCTATTAAGACGAGCGTAGAGGGCAATCAGAGATTGAAAAATCATGAAACCACCTCCTGGCGACAGTTGATAATACCGTCCTGCATTACCGCTCGGAAAAAACGTGGTGTCATCTCATTGGCAAAATCGATATCATGCAACATAAACCCAAAGTCCTGTTCTCCAGAAAATGATGATGCTGGAATTTTATCACACCATTCAAATTCGACTGGAAATTCGCGGCATCCGAAATAGGGCCGATGAAAACACTGTCCTTTTTTTACCCTCCGTTCAAAAATTGCTAAATGTTTTCCAGGTGCAGCATCATCACTGCCAGCTGCATCAAAATGCGCCTCAATCACATATTCGACATTTCTCAGCACCATTGATGCCCGTTGTTGGCGCTCATCTTCAATGTAACGGCAGACGGCATTTCCGTTTTCCATGTCAGTCTTATTGACTGAAACTCTGTTCGAAAGCTCGTTACGCCGAATGTTTTCAAAACGAACAGGTTGCAATACATGGATACGATCGATAACCCAAGAAATGGCAGGCTTCCAGTAGATTGCCTCCAGAATTCCACGAGCGGCGGAGGGCGTCATCACATCATATGAAACTCGCTCCACCTTCATTTCCGGGCGAGTGAATAAGGCATAATCCCCCCAAACCCTTAACTTGATTCCATAACTCATTTTCCAATCCTCCTCTCTTTATCCAAAAAACGCATTCCCTTCTGGTGCCTTACACTGAAGCCCAGTTGCTGCGGAATACAATTCTTCCGAACGTAACACCCAAATACCTGGTGATGGGGTTTCTAACCAATCTTCTATTTCTTCAAACTGATAGGGATAGATCTGCACACTGTACTGTTGGAGTTTTCGCAAAATGCCTCCTTTATGCTCGACAAATTCAAGTGAACGTACCAAATCAATTGCAGTTTTTTCTATAGCAATGACTATTGGAATTGTTGCTGATTCAATCATTTGGAATTTAGCAATATCTCGAAACTGAATGTCTCCCGTTTGAGCTGGACGACACAAATTCCCTATGATCCCATCTAGATCCATTCGTTGTGCATTCTTCCAAAAAAAATCAGCAAAATATTCCCGCACACATTCGGGTGATGTCAATTTTCCAGAAAAAGGTCCAAAAAGCTTTACTGAAGATTGTGCCGCCTGACGAAAGAAGGAGCATCCAGAGTTTTCCGGAAATTCAAAAATGGACACTTTGCACGGTGTCTCAATTAGTCCATTGCGGTTGCATCTTCCGGCCGCTTGTGCAATACTGTCGATCCCGGCAACTGCTCGAAATACAACTGGAAAATCCACATCAACCCCGGCTTCTATCAGTTGTGTACTGACGACCCTACATGGAAGTCTATACGAAGGATTTAACCTAGTCCTGATTTCATTCAGTTTTTCGGTCCGATGAACTGGATGCATCAATGCACTCAAATGAATGTTTGCATCAGATTCAGGCAAGTTGTTGAAGATATCCAGGGCCTGTTGTCGAGTATTGACAATACATAATACCTGCTCATTTTGCAGAAGCTGGCTCGCGACATCCTGTTCGTTAAGTTCACCTATAAAAATTTCCTCTGTCCGTTTCAAAGCAGTAAAAAGGGTGGGAATATTCTTTATGATTTCTCTAACATCCTTGAGACCTGCCTGAAATTGCTCAGAATAATTAATAGCTGGCTGTGTCGCTGTGCAAAGTATCGAGGAAACGCCATAGTTCAACGACAACTCTTTAATAACTTCAAGGCACGGTTCTAATTTTTCCACCGGAATTGCCTGAACTTCATCAAAGATAATTATGCTGTTTGTCACATTATGTAATTTCCGACATTTCGAGGTCTTATTCGCATAAAAAGAATTAAAAAACTGTACATTGGTCGTTACTATAATCGGAGCATCCCAGTTTTCCGCAGCCAGTCGTGTTTGCCGGTCTGAATCGTCAGGGAGGAAATTGCAATGATGCTCTAGGAGAGCATCATCTCCGACCATATTGCGAAACACCATGGCATTTTGCTCAATAATACTTGTAAATGGGATAACATAGATAATTCTCCTTTTTCCGTGACGTCGCGCATGATTGAGTGCAAAAGCGAGTGAAGCCAATGTCTTTCCGCCTCCGGTCGGAACAGTCAGGGAGAACAATCCTGTTTCTAACTCCGCCGCCTCCAAGCAATCTTTAAGCACCTTTTCCCGCTGGTTATTCACCTTTGAGGTCTGATCTGCTCCATCTCGCATAGAATTGAAATTTTGCCAAAATCTTTCATGAAGCACTTCCATTTTAGGATATCCAGATCGCCAGTTGTTCTTTTCCCTGTCAAGAAAGATTTCCGTATCAAGAAAATCTGCATCCACCAAACAGGAAAAAAGCATGCGTACAAAAAATTGAAGTTGAAAACCAAATCGTTCTGTTTCAATTTGAAGAGGAAGGTCTTTAGGAAATTCCTGTATCGAATAGGGAATATCAATTTGTGGTAACTCTTGATCAAGCTTTTCCATCAATGAAGAAGTTGCTGAATCGTTCCAGTTTGGCAATCCTCCATGATGACCCGCAATACAATACGCCAACAGCTTTCCGGCTTCCTTTGAATTTTGAAAAATCCATTGGGCACCAATAGATGCATGGGATGGATGTCCTTCGTAAAATTTTGCAAACACATCAACAACGTTATTTTCTCTACGCAAATACGCCTGCCATGGCCGAGTTCCTTTCCCAAGGTCATGGTTGTCTCCTAGAATAGCCGCCCATTTCTCTGCTCCAAAACTATCAGCTGAGTTTGCAGCCAATTTTGAAACATTGTTCAAATGGTCCTCTAGGGTTTGCCAACCTTCGGGTTTAAGTCCTTTCACACTATGGGCGTAGTATTTCATCTTTATCCTTGCAACTATTCCGTGGTTAAACGTTCGGCCATTTTTCTCACCTTACCACCCCCACCCTGACAACCGATGTCACACTACAAATATTTTTTCACCATCCTGTCGATTTCTTCTTTGACAAGTATCCGCAGTTCCGGCGGTTCAAGCACTGCGATGTCGGCGCCGTGGCCGAGGATGGTTTTGATCAGTTCGCGGAAATCGGCGACCGGGAAATGCAGGGTGAGGCTGCCGTCCGGGTTGGGCGTTGACCTTTGCCGCGGATGCCAGATCTGTTCGCTTACCCGCGAGGCAATCTTCGCGGCAAAGCGCAGGCTGACTTCGGTTGAGGCATCGCCCTGCATAATGCCGAAGTGCTGGCGGGTATATTCCTTCAGTTCGGGAAGCTGCTCGGGCAGGGTCAGGTTTTCGCCGGCGCAACTGCTTGTGCGGATCCTGGACAGGGCAAAATTGCGCAATTCCTTTCTGGTGCCGCACCAGGCGATGAGGTGCCAGCTGCCCATATAATGCATGAGATGCAGGGGATGGATGGTTCTCGTGGTGGTAGTATCGGTGTGGGGCGAATAATAGACGATGTGCAGGGAGGTTCCGGCAAACAGGGCTTCGACCGTTTGCCGGAAAATGTCCCTGTCCACCTGGGAATATTCAATATTTTTCACGGAGATCCGGGTGCTGAGACGTTCCAGGCATGGCGTGGATTTGTTTCCGGTGCCCATCGGAATCCGGTCGATCAACCGGCAGAGTTGATCCTTCAGGGCCTGGTCGGGGATGGTCGAGGCCAGACGGACCGCCAGGCTCAGCGCCAGGATATTTGATTCGCTGATCCACAGGGCGGGTAATTCATAGGAATCATCGGTGTAGCAGTAGCCGCGCTTAGCACAGTGATATTGCAGCGGCGCATCGAGCCTGTCGCGGATAAACTCAATATCCCTCTGTGCTGTCCGGCCGGAGAGTTCGAAGTGGTCGGCAAGATTGTCGGCATTGGGAAACCGGCCGGCCTTGATCTGGCCATGAAACCACAAAAAACGCTCATACTTCAACCGGTCGGACATAGATCCTCCAGAAGAGGGCATTATCAGGATTGCCCCGTCCCGCGACAGAAAACGACAGCGGCAAATGAATATTTTTGCTGTCGAATCAAATAATTCTACTACCTAGCGCATTGATCCTCCCAGTGCAATACATATCGCCCGATGGAGCAAAAATAAAATGCGGATCTAGGATAAAAATGATGGGGTGGGGAGAACAGACCCCGGTGGACGTCTTGCTGCGGTTAATACATCGTCTTATGAGGGATTGGCTCTGCTTACCCCGGTAAGGCGCCCCGGATTATGATGTGGCCATACCGAGTTTTCAATTGACCGCAGGACAAAACTAGGATACAAATGGGAGGTTTGACGCAAGGTAAAGTGAAGAGATGTGGCGGAAGTGCATGGGAATCGAACCCACCTAACGGGCTATTAACCCGCTACACCGGATTTGAAGTCCGGTTAATCCTTGACGTAAATATTCAATATAAAAACATTATATTCGTTATTTTTTCACTTAGGGTACAAAAATAGGTACAGTCGATTAAAAATCTTTTTTATTAGTTCTCTGCGTTAAAGTTCATCAAGGTGTGCTTCATTAAAGATGACGCAATGTTTCATATAGTTGGTATCATATTTTTACGCATAGACAGGTTGTTCTTCGCAAAAATGGATCCGTGGCAAATTTGTCGAAAAATTTAGTTCATCCGACTAAAGCGTACTTTGTTTCGTGAAGCGCCATTATCTTCAGCCTGAAAAACTCCATATCTCTGTAACCATAGGATTTTCTCAGCATCGTCTTTATTTTGTTATTGATTCCTTCAAATGGGCGGTCGATAAGCAGTCAAAATCAAAATCAGACCTCGTAAATGGAGGTGAAAAATCAATCATTTTTTTGGACATTTTTCATCGGCTCTTCACCGACCTCAACTACAAGCCATTTGCCGGTTGGGGTACGCGCCCCGAGATTTGTCAGCTTACGACAAAGTTGCTCTTGGGCAATTCGGCGGCTGGTTTGTTGCAGGGGTTCAAGCCTAACGGTGACATCTGTCTTGGTTGACTTGATCCAGCCTTGGCAGCTTGTGATTGCATAAAATAGATCCACCAGCTCATTCTCCTCATTGAAATGCGGTCGAAGCCAATCCACCATTTGCTTTCGCGCATTCCAAACAGAAGATGTTACAAAATCAAATAAATACTTCCCTTCATCGTCAACCCGCTTGATCGATTTGTAACTCTCAAGTTCAGAAACATTCACACGCTCCGGCAGCAGTTTCTTCTCTTCCCGGGCAGTTGCCAGCGCAAGCTCTTGTTCGGTGATGGTGCTTTCAAGCCGCCCCTTGACGCTATTCTGACGGAGAGAGCCGTCTTTTTTAGTTGCAGCCTTCGCATTGGCCAACTTTTTGTAAAGCTTGTTGAGTTCGGTTTTCATCGCAGAGATACGGCTCGTCTGCCTTTTTATTTCAGGATTGGCAATGTCCTGCCGGTCACTTTCGACCAACTTGAAGCCAGGATGATAATGGAACGGGTGGCGATCGTTAAGATGCTTGAATGTATTTTCGGATGCCCCCCAGCGCTGCAGGATAGCTTGGGCGCACTCTTGCGTGCTCATATTCATGTCGCCGGTCCAGGCAAGTCCGCTTGCTCTCTTTTTGCTCGTCTTGTTCCACAGATAGATACGCCTGAGCGTCACAGTATACCTCTGCGTGCCAGACTCCGGTGCGACGGTGAAAGTCTTTTCCCCCTCAAAGGCACCGTACTGCTTGTCATTGAAGATAAACTCCGTGACAAATTTGCTCTTTTCCAGGGCAGCAAGTTTGTCGGCATCGGCATGTTTTTCCCAGGTTACAAAAGGAATTCCCTCTTTGACAAGGCTTGCAAAAAAATCCTCTCCACTGCCCTCTCGGTCAAATACCATGACTGGCTGGCGCGGCACCTGGCCAGTCCATTTCTTCCCTAACGCCACTATATATGCGCGAAGATCCCCCTTGCCTTCCTGTATTTCAAAATCTACTACCCGGCCGCTACTATCACAGGTCACCATATTGGTCCGACCGGGAACCGCCATGCGTCGTTGCGTATTGTAGGCCGAACGGACTTGATGCTTGCCGGTGTACGGCAAAAGATGGCCGTCGCAAAACCACAGCCAGATCCCTGCAAGGCCAGTTCGAATCTGATATCGAAAAAAATCCGCTAGCAACAACTTCGAGACCTGGAGCTGTGCCGCACTATAAAACCATTCCCAAATTATCGGCTTGGAGGCAATGCGCCTTATTCCAAGCACCAAACCTGCTTCACGAACACGAATATTCTTCAGTTGCTCTATCGAACGGATATTGCCTGCCGCCATCAAGACGAAAACCATGAAAATCTTGTAAGCCGAACCAAAATATCCGATTACCAGGTCCAGCCAATTCCATTGTTGTATCAGGGGCATCAGATAAAGAAACGTCCCGGCATAGCGCGTCTTCTCCCAGCCATGCTCCTCGCTAAAAGGTTGAACTTCCGGCTCTATCGGCTCGGCTGGATTACTTTCAACTTTTGAAAAGCCGAAATCTATTTTCTGCTGCCTCGTTTCTTGCTCCTGCTGCTTTGCCTCGCGTTCTTGGCGCTCCTGAGCCCGAATTTTCGCAACCTGTTCTGATTTGTTGCCGCAAGACAGCTCCTCTTGATGCAATTCACGTTGTTTACGCCGACTCCTGCTCGCTCCAACGTTATAGCCCTGAATCAAACCTTCGCGACCGAAATGCTTTTTGATCTCCATCCAGTTGTGGACGGTTTGGCGACTAATTGCCAGTGCCGTGGCTAAATCCGACTTGCCGGCACCCATTGCTATCGCTTCCACCACAAAAAGTCGTTTTGCCACTTTATCCGACGGATCAAGTGTGCTTACGTTAACTCCTTGCCGGTATAGGATAATTTTCTTGGCTTGTTTCCCTTGTCCACCTACAAATTCGAGGGTCAAGCCAAAGCCAAGATCAATGTTGTTATTTTTCTTTTCGTCCTTGAAAAGCACGGTCTGTTGCATGTGATCACCTTTTCTTCTGTATTGGTACTGGTGTATTTTACCCCAGAAAAGGTGCCTATTAAATATAAAATTGACGAATAAATAAATTTTTTATGTATTAATATTGTGTTAGATGAATTGATGTCTAATTATTTTTTTTGTTAAATAAGCGAGACAGATGTCCAATTTTATCGCGAATTATCGGAATTAAAGGGCTGCAAGGCTGCCTTGCCTTCTCGATTCTCGAGGTCTGAAAATATGCCAGCATGTCTTCAAAGTGATCTTCAATGGTCTTTGCGACCTTCTTCAACATATCGATGCCAGAGTTTCGAGCCATGGAGATCCAGCTGAGCAAATGCCATTCCGCAGCTTTTTATCACCTGTCCAATACCAGAGTTGTCGCAAAGCTGCTGGCCCAATAGCTGGGATTACTATTTTTTTGATTAAAGCATTTTTGTAGTTTTTCATGATTTTTTACCAGTTAACTCGAAGCGCCGTGTAGGGTGATGCCGATTGTCATTTGCATTTGTTTTTCCATAAAGTCAATTCAGCTCTCATTCTCGCGAATTTCGTTCGCTGCGACGGATAGAGATGAGTAGCCAGATGCCGGTAATTGCCGCACTTAAAAATCCCAAAAAACCGATCAGAGGTAGTCCAAATAGCTCGGGACCATGGTCCACAGTCATGACGATGGATGATCCGATGATCAGAGCCGCGATTACGACGCCCATGGTCAGGCGATTGGTGGCGCGGTCCAGTTGATTGCCGAAATGCTGCAGGCGGGGCACATCCACATGTACCTGAAGTCTGCCACTACGAGCAGAGCGCAGAAGAGAGTGTAGATCCTGAGGTAAGCCGGTGAGAATGTCGAGAGTGCCGGCAATTGCCTTCCAGCTCCGTTTAACCAATGCTTCAGGGGCATAACGGGCCAGCAGTGCCCGGCGCAGGAAAGGGGAACACTCGGTCACCAGGTCAAAGTCCGGGTCGAGCTGGCACCCCATCCCTTCCAGCGTGATAAGCGATTTAGTCAGAAGCGTCAAATCAGGCGGCAGTATGAGGTTATGGTCTCGGAGCAGGGTGGTCAGATCGGTAAGCATGGTGCTGATATTGAGTTCTTTCAAAGGGACGCCGTGGTACTGATCCACGAGACCTTCAATTTCCAATTTAAGACTGTCTTGCTCGATTGGGACCGATCCTGCCCAATCGAGCAATACCTCGACCACGCAATCAACCTCTCTCTCCACCAATCCATGGAGCAGATCCACGACCTGGTAGCGACGCTTTTCAGACAGGCGCCCGACCATCCCGAAGTCGATAAGGGCGATGCGGTTTTCCGGCAGATAAAAAATATTGCCCTGATGCGGATCTGCGTGAAAAAAGCCATCTTCCAGGATCATCTTTAACACGGCCCTGGCTCCACGCCCTGCCAGGATCTTCCTGTCCAGCCCTGCCTGTTCCGTGGCTTCCATGTTCCGGCCGGGAATTCCATTGATCGCTTCCTGTACGTTCATCCGTTCGCCAGTCCATGTCCAATATACCCTGGGAATAACAATTTCGGGATGAGATTTGAAATTACGGGAAATCCGTTCGGCGTTGCGGCATTCTGCGGCTAGATCCAGTTCACGAAGCAAGGAAAGGGTGAATTGGCGAACCACTTCGAGCGGTCTGAACCTTGACATCTCCAGGGATTCCGTCTCGACAATCTTTGCCAGGTGCTGTAGGAGCCGTAAATCCGCTTCAACGATCGGTCGTATGCCCGGACGTCGCACCTTGACGATAACTTCCTCACCATTGAGCAACCGAGCGCGGTGGACTTGGGCAATGGAGGCCGCAGCCAACGGTTCGGCGACGAACTCGGCGAAGATCTCATCCGGATCAGCCCCCAGATCTTCCTGCAGCTGTTGTCTGATCTGCTTGAATGGCACAGACGGGGCTTGATCCTGCAATTTCTCAAATTCGGCAATCCACTTGGGGGTAAACAGATCCATGCGGGTAGCAAGGATCTGACCCAATTTGACAAATGTCGGCCCCAACTCTTCCAAGGCACGCCGCACTTTCGTAGGTGCATCCAGTCGTGCCAATTCACTAGCCTCTTTCCAGTGCAGCACCTTACCCGTGCGCTCCAGTGCATTGGCCATCCCCAGTCGACGAACCATATCGCTAAAACCATACCGGATCAAAATTGAGGCGATATCATGGACCCTTCCCATATCACGGGCAGCAATCAGGGTTTCCCAAAAAACAGAGGACATTACTATTCCTTTTTGTTATTGCCGGTTTTCATGAGCGTCTCGGCAATTCCTTGGAGAAAACCGGCGGTGGCTTGTGCCAGATGCTCTCCCAGCTTTAAGGCCTTATCTGCACCGGTGTTTACACTTTCTTTCATGTTTTGTTCCAATTGGCGTGTCAGCGTTTCGACGACCTTCTTTACCGTCTTGCCAGTGGTGGTGCCGGTGTTGCGACCATGTTGTGCCAGATCGCCAAACACATCTCTTGCTACGCCATCCGAGGTCTTGGCTATATTTTTTACGGTATCCAGTAACATATCTTCCAAAACGTTCAGATCATCCATTGCCCGCTTAAAGTCATGAGCTCCGAACTCCCTTATGTGACTGGCTGCTTCTTCGATAGCCAATTTGGAAGCCTCGGCTGATTTTGCCAACGCTTCATCCACACCGGCCATTGCCTCCTGCAAGGACTGCTCGGTCTTCTTGCCCTTTTCTTTTGCTCCAATGCTTGCACCCTGCAGCACTGCCTGAACAACTTCCCGCATCTTTTGCAAATCCAAATGACCCGTGCTCATCGCCTTCAAGGTAATGTTTCGGACGGTTTCCTGGACGTTCTCTCCGTTTTTTACGGCGGTCCGTGTTTCAGCTTCTGTTTTTCGGTTCTTATTTTCCTGAGTTGTTTGCTCGCTCATTACCTTCTCCTTTCCGTAGATTTGATTGCCCATTACCCAGAAAACAAAAAATACATTTCAATGTACTTCGGTATTAAAAATAATGGCTCGTTTAACCGGTGAACCTCATGTTGCAATTATTCTTCAGGCGGAACATGATCAGCCGACATAAATCAGATCTTCAAGACCAGCTCATGTGCTACAATTACATTTAAAAAGATGGCTTTACTGTCGGCTGATCAACGTACTGCTTAATAGTGTTGCCTCTTATTCTATGATCCTTTCTTGACTTGATTTACGCGGAGCTTCTTCTTTTTTGATTAGGAATATTTTCGATATTCCTGAAAGATTATCATTCATGATATTCATGGCCCGTCGCATAGTTTCCCAGGTTTGTGCATCTATTCCAGAGCTGAATTTAGCTGAAAAATATTCTACAATAACATCAACTTCTTGTAATAAGGATCGACCTCGATCGGTAAGGACAACAATATGTGCCCGTCGGTCATTGGGATTTGGTAGCCGGAGCACAAAAGATTTATTTTCAAGGCGATTTAAAATTCTGCTTAAATTGGCAGGCGTCTTAGAGGTCTTCAGACAAATTTCGCTTTGAGTGAACTGTGGATTTTTATCTGACAGACACCTTAAAACCCACAGTTGTTCCATGGTCAGATTGTATGGCTTAAGCATTTGATCCATAATACTCTGGATGTCCAAGGACATTGAACAGATTACTCGGCTTAATGATGTCTTATTGTTTTTTTTCAATGATTGCTTATCACTGGCAGGAGTTTCCTTTCTTATCCTTTAGCGCAACAAACGCTTCACAAATGCCATTTTTTTATCCGTCAGATAGAATAGTCCATATTATTGTTTAGTAATTTTGTTCATCTTCATCCACACAGTTTGTCTGGAAACAGCACGATAATATTTTTTGCTACTTTGAGAAAAAAATCACTCCCCTCCACCACCCAACACAGCATACAAGCGCACAAGATTGACAAGCTTGGTCAGGCGCAATGCAACCATATTCTGCTGCGCTTCAAAGTGTGAGCGTTGCGCATCAAGGACACTGAGATAACTGTCAACCCCTTCTATGTAGAGTTTATTTGCGAGACGATAGGTTGTAGCAACCGCGGATACCAGGGATTGTTGCGCCGCGATTTGCTGATCAATTGTTCCCTGTACTGCAAGAGAGTCAGCCACCTCCTTAAAAGCAGTTTGAATTGTCTTCTCATACTGAGTCAGGACAATTTCCCTATCGGCTTTGCTGACCCGTAACGCTGCCCAGACGCGGGCATCGAAAATAGGAACAATGATATGCGGCGTAAAATTCCATGTGCCGGAACCTGAACTAAAGAGTCCCGATAACTCGTCACTTGCGGTACCTATCGCCGTGGTCAGCGAAATGCGGGGAAAGAAGGCTGCCCTGGCTGCTCCGATGTAGGCATAGGACCCTTTGAGCCGATGTTCCGCCGCCATAATATCCGGTCGACGTAAAAGCCCCTCGGAAGAGAGACCTGGAGATATTTCCTTAGGTGGAATAACGCTTCCCAGGTCCGTCGGTAACAATTGCTTTGGAATCGGTGTACCGGCAAGAAGCTGCAAGGCATTTTGGTCCTGCACTACCAGTTGTGTGAAGCGAGCAACATCTCCCCGGGCCGTATCCATTGGTACTTGTGCCCGCTTCAGATCCAGTTCAGTTGCGATTCCGACATCATATCGTTTTTGTACTAAACCGTAGGCGGCCTGCTGAGTTTCCAGAGTAGACTGGGATAGTTTCTGCTTTTCCCGATCTGCAGCAAGCGTCAGATAAAACCTGGCAACCTCGGACACCAAGGTAATCTTGGCACCCCGCCGCGCTTCATCTGTGGCCAGGTACTCTTCCAGGGCTTGATCTTTCAGGCTGCGCATGCGGCCAAAGAAATCGATCTCCCAAGAAGCAACACCTAGATCAAGGTTATACTGTTCACTCGTTTTTGGATCTCCGGAGCCGATAAGGTCGTCGGAAAATTGCTGTTTTCCTCCTCCCCCGGTCGCATTGACTGCGGGGAACAACTCCGCCCGTTGAACACCATATAGTGCACGTGCCCTTTCCACATTCAAGATAGCCAGTCGCAGATCTCTATTGTTTTCCAGGGCAATTCCGATAACAGTTTGCAACTGTTCGTCGGGAAAGAACTCTTGTCGGCTCAGCTCCGGAGTGGTCGGGTATGTTGTACCCTGCGGCCATTCTTTCGGAATCGGTGATCGAGGTTGTGTATATTGAGGAGCCAGTGAACAGCCTGCCAAAATAAGGCCGATGACGGTCGATAAAAACAATAATCGTCTATTCATGTGCGTTTTCCCCTGGAATACTTTCATCAACATGTTTCATGGTTACCTTTTTCCTATGTTTTCCCAGGAACTTATAGATCAGCACATAAAAGAGCGGTGCAAAAAGTGTTACCAGAAAGGTCGAGGTCACCGTGCCCCCGAGCACGCCAGTGCCGATGGCTCTTTGTGCCCCTGATCCAGCTCCGACTGCCAGAGCGAGCGGCAGGATGCCGAAGCCGAAGGCAAGCGAGGTCATGATGATAGGCCGCAGCCGCAATTTGGCCGCCTGCAGGGTAGCCTCGACAAGGCCTACTCCTTCATCAACTCTAGCTCTGGCGAACTGGACGATCAGGATAGCATTTTTGGTGGTCAACCCCAGAGTGGTCAGCAAGCCAATCTGGAAATAGACGTCATTGGGCATCCCTCGCATGCTTGAGGCAATAACTCCACCGATAACGCCAAGAGGCAGAGTCAGCAGAATCGCCATGGGTATAGGCCAGCTCTCATATAGGGCCGCCAGGCAGAGGAAGACCACAAAAATCGAAAAGGCATAGAGCAAAGGGGCCTGGGAACCGGCCATTCGCTCCTGATAGGAAAGTCCAGTCCAGTCGTAACCGATCCCTTGCGGTAGTTTGGCGATCATTTCTTCGATGGCGTCCATCGCCTCGCCGGAGCTGTGTCCCGGGGCCGGCTCGCCCCAGATGTTGATCGATGGGAAGGCGTTGAAACGCTCGAGTTTAGGCGAACCCATGGCCCAGCGGCCTGATGCAATGGAAGAGAAGGGAACCATTTTGCCGACGTTGTTACGCAGATAGAGTTTTTCCATATCCTGTGGGAGCATACGATAAGGGGCATCCGCCTGGACATAGACTTTTTTGACCCGACCGGCCTGAATGAAATCATTGACATAGGCACTACCGAAGGCGCTACTAATGGTGTTATGGATGGAATCGATTGGAATTCCCAAAGCACCAGCCTTATCCCAGTCCACATCGATATGATATTCTGCAACATCATTCATGCCGTTGGGCCGGACCCTGACCAGACGCGGGTCCTGGCTCGCCATACCGAGGAGCTGGTCACGGGCTGCCATCAATTTTTCGTGCCCCAAACCACCTCGGTCCAACAATTGCAAATCAAACCCTGTGGCCATTCCCAACTCAACGACCGGCGGCGGCGAGAAGGCAAATACCATGGCACCTTTTATCTGGGTGAAAGCCCCCATGGCCCGACCGGCGATGGCCCCGACCTTCAGGTCCGGCCTCTGGCGCAACTTCCAGTCTTTGAGTTTGACAAATCCCAGAGCCATATTCTGCCCTTCACCACCAAAGCTCATACCGGCGACTGTAATGAGGGATTCAACTCCATCTTTTTCATGCTCGAGAAAATGATCCCTCACCGTATTCATCACAGTCTCAGTCTGTTCCAGAGTCGAGCCTGACGGAAGCATGGCCTGAACCATCAGGATACCCTGGTCTTCGTCGGGAATATAGGATGTGGGCATGCGCTGAAACAAATAGCCCATGGATCCCACAATCAATACAAACAGAAACAGGTAACGCAGTTTTTTGACCAGGATCCGACCAACCAATCTGACATACAAATCCCGCGCACGAAAAAAACTCCGGTCGAACAAGCGGAAAAACGGGCGTAGAAACCAGACTGCGCCATCCGAGGGTTCATGCCCCTTGGGCACCTGTTTAAGCATTGTGGCGCACAACACCGGGGTCAGAACCAGGGCAACCACCACTGACAGGAGCATGGACGAGATGACGGTTACGGAAAACTGGCGATAGATGACCCCGGTGGAGCCAGGAAAGAAGGCCATCGGACCAAATACCGCTGAGAGCACCAGGCCAATGCCGATCAGGGCGCTGGTGATCTCCTCCATCGATTTAGCGGTGGCCTCTCGGGGCGAAAGCCCCTCCTCAGCCATAATTCGTTCAACGTTCTCCACAACTACGATGGCATCATCGACCAAAAGCCCGATGGCCAGTACCATGGCAAACATGGTCAACATATTGATAGAAAATCCAAACAGCCCTAAAATCCCGAAGGTCCCGAGCAATACTACAGGTACAGCAATGGTCGGAATTAATGTAGCTCGAAAGGTCCCCATAAAGAGGTACATGACCACAAAAACCAGCAGGACGGCCTCGAATAAGGTCTTAACCACCTCGTCAATAGCCACCTCGGTAAAGGGAGTGGTATCATAGGGATAAATCACCTTCATGCCGGGTGGGAAATACCGGCTCATTTCTTCTAACTTCTGTTTGACAGCATCGGCGGTATCCAGCGCATTGGCGCCGGCGGCCTGGCGGATTGCCATGGCGGCGGCCGGTTTTCCGTTATAATTGGCAATGATATCGTCACGTTCAGTCCCCAGTTCCGTGCGGCCGATGTCTCCCACGCGAACCACCGAACCATCAATATTGGTGCGAATGGGAATGGTAGCAAACTCCTCTGGGGTCTTGAGCAGATGCTGAACGATAATAGCAGCGTTAAGACGCTGACCAACCATAGCAGGTGTGCCGCCTAATTGACCCGCAGAGACTTCAACGTTGTAGGCGCTGAGCGCCAGTACGACATCTTCCATGGTCAGGTTGTAACTGGTCAGCTTATTGGGATTAACCCAGATCCTCATAGCATACTGGGAACCAAAATTTTGTACCTCACCGACTCCCGGTACCCTGGAGAGGATCTTTTCCAGATTGGACTGGGCGTAATCACGCAGATCATTACCGTCCATGCTGCCATCTTCCGAGGTCAAACCGACAACCATTAAGTAGTTTCTCGTTGATTTACTGACCTTGACGCCGGAGCGTTGCACTACATCGGGCAGGCTGGCCATGGCAAGCTGCAACTTGTTTTGTACCTTGGACCAGGCGACATCAGGATCAGTACCCGGCGCAAAGGTCAGCTCAACCCGAGAGGCGCCTGACGATGAACTTGTGCCGGAGAGGTAGAGCATATCGTCCAGCCCCGTCATTTTTTGTTCTATGATCTGAGTCACAGTATTTTCGACTGTCTCACCAGAGGCCCCAGGAAAAAAAGAATCAATGGCGATGGCGGGTGGCGCGATGGGCGGATACTGTGAGATGGGCAGGTTGTAGATAGCGAGTCCGCCTGCTGTCATCATGATAATGGCGATAACCCAAGCAAAGACCGGCCGATCTAAAAAGAATTTTGATAACATCACGCGCCTTCCTTACTGGTCTTTTGGGAAGGTGTATCGGGGCCGGTCATTGGTTTTTGCCCTGCTTTCGTCTGATCAAAAGGCGTAGCTTTCACCACCGTGCCCGGCCTCAACATGAGGAGTCCTTCCACGATCAACTGATCACCGGGGGTTAGGCCTGTTGCAACGAGCCATCTATCGCCGATTGCACGGTCGAGGGTAAGCGGCCGAAAGTCGGCTTTGCTTTCGGCATCAACGACCAAGGCATATGGCTTGCCTTTCGCATCACGGGACACTCCTTGTTGAGGAATAAGGATGGCCTGCTCATTGACGCCTTCCCTGATTAATGCCTGAACGAACATCCCAGGTAAAATTACCCCTTCCGGATTTGGGAAGAGTGCCCGCAGGGTGACTGAACCGGTGGTAGGATCCACCGTAATATCACTGAACTGTAAGATTCCCTCCTGAGCATAAGGAGTGCCGTCTTCCAGGATAAGCTTGACCTTATTCTGGTTTTTTCCCTGTTGGTTGAGGAGGCCTTCCTGTAGGCGACTCTTCAGGTGTAATAAATCGATAGTGGACTGGATCATGTCAGCGTAAATCGGGTCCAATTGCTGGATGGTGGCTAAGGCCATGGGTTGGTATGCCGTGACGATAGCACCATCGGTCACGTTAGATTTACCGATGCGGCCGGAGATAGGTGCTGTGACTTTGGTATACTTAAGATTAATACGGGCTGTCTCCACCGTCCCTTTATAATACCGGATATCGGCTTCGATCTGGGTCAGAGCGGCTGCTGCGTCGTCGAAGTCCTGCTGGCTGACCGCTTTATCCATCCGTAATTTTTTGTAACGTTTGGCTCTCGATTTGACAGCAGACAAACTGGCTTGCGCCCGCTCAAGAGCTGCTATGGAAGTGTCCAGTGTCGCCTGAAAAGGTGCGGAATCAATCAGGTAGAGTACTTGACCCGCCTTGACCACAGAACCTTCAGTAAACAGTCGTTTCTGGATTAGGCCGCTAATCTGTGGTCTGATCTCCGCAACTCGGAAAGCGGAAGTCCGACCCGGTAATTCTGTTGTCAGTATGATTTTTTCAGGTTGTACCATCACAGTGGACACTTCAGGAATGGGTTTCTTCGGCGTTTCTTGTGGTTGACGCTCACAACCGGCCAGCGAAAAAACTGCCAACATCGCTGCCAGCAGAACAGCCTGGTTAATAATTTCATTAAGTTGCATCAGAATTTCTCCAAATAGGGTCTAATGGGAGTAAACGTACAGAATGGGGGAACGATTGGTCCTCCATTCTTGCTTTTGGATATATGGGAGCGAATAGAGCCAATGTCTTTAAATTGTTCGAAGATAGACTGATCCTGGAAAGAGAGTACAATCGGCAGAACTTTTGATAGTACTCTCGATAATCAGGGTGTCTGTGGTGATGCTTAAAGCCAACCAACTGGTATGGTTAATTGGTTGGCTAGGTCGTTTCAATGTAAAGTCCTTGATCTGTTTATGAAGCATCATCGCCCACCAAAACTTTGCGGTGATTATCAGCTTTGATGGGACGGGTCTTGAAACCAGATCATCAGAATGCATTGCCATTTGTCTTACTCAGTCCAGAACGTAGTAACTCAATCACATGTTTTGCCACCATATCTGGGTTGTCATATTCGGGACGATGCCCTGGCATTAACTTGCGAAGAAGACCTGCCTCAAAAGAAATAACCACCAGACCAAAGACAGACATTGCAAGCATATGTGCATCGTAACGAGAATCCAGTTCAACAACCAAATCACGAAGGGCGACAAATAGATCCTTAAACACATACTCCGCCAACTTTTGCTGACGGACCTCATCACTGTCGAGCCTCACCCATTGCATCAAACGTAGGAAGTTCTCATTTGTTGCCACCAGATGGGTGAGATTTGTAATAAACAATTCAAGCCGCACCCAAGGTGCACCATTACCGTTGAGAACGATTATTAGCTTAGCTGTCTTTTCCCTGAATTCATGCGCAACCACCTCCAGGTAAAGCTGCTCTTTATCAGAAAAGTAGTAGTAAAGCCCTGCAGGGGTAATCCCAGTAGCAGCAGCTACATCTCTCATTGAAACTCGGTCATAACCAAATGTGGCAAAAAGAGCACCCGACAGTTCCAGAATGTCTTGCTTAGTTTTTCTCTTGATATTGGTTTGGATCATTGTATCACCGATGATTCAGTATAATGGGTTTATTTAAACGAACGTTCAGTGAAAAATATATACTGAAACTTTTACTTAGGCAACAGTTTTAAATAATAGCTGAAGAAATCTGTATATAATACTACGCCGAATTACTATATTTACCAGTAATATCGGGTTATTGAACTCAAGGTGGTCTTCCCATGAAAAGGCCAATACTTTTTTTGGAGTGGCGGAAAAATTTTGCGACGAAAAAGCTTATATTAAAACATTGACCAAAGTCCGGTGGCTCTACAAAGAGTTCATGTTCCGAGAGCCTGTCCGCCGTGCAGCCTATGGGTACTGGAAAGAGTGCTCATGGATTATGTTCGGGAGCGATTCTGAAGAGGCTATATTTATACCGGTATGGAATAATTCAACCTCGATGAGACAAAAAACTCCAGGTATGCTCACAACCTTCGCAAGCTATCTGGTAGACAGCTGGTACCTGAATATTCATCGTGCCATTCCTCCATGGCTGCAACCCACGAATGACGAATTTGCTTTTTCATGAACTGAGCAAGGTAAGAATCGTTAAAGAAATGCGCTGAAGCTGCAGTTTCAAGCATACGCTCAACTTCCGCTTCCGCTAGGCTGCTGACTTGTGCATACATATCGTCTACAATCGTACTAAATGCCCTCACCAATTCAGGATCAAAAAAGCTTCCGGTACCTTCGTGCACAATCCTCATCGCAGTGTCGACGCTAAACGGTTCCTTGTAAGGGCGTTTGGAAGTTAGAGCATCGAACACATCGGCAATGGTGAAAATGCGCGCATTGAGTGGAATTTCTTTACCTCTGAGTCCGCGCATATAGCCACTGCCATCGAATTTTTCGTGGTGGAATTCCACCACTTCGCGGGCCATCTCATTAATAGAGGGCGACTTGCTGATAATATCCACCCCGAGCAGTACATGGGCGCGCATTACCGAGAATTCAGCCTCTGTCAACTTACCGGGTTTTAACAGAATGTTGTCGCTGATGCCGATTTTACCTACGTCATGCAGAAATGCTCCAGCGATAAGACTGCGGATCTGAACGCTATCCAGATTGATAGATTCGGCCAAACGGATGGCGTAAATGGTGACACGATAGTTATGCAGACCGGTATCAGAGTCCCGCTGGGCAATCGCTGTGCCGAGCACCGCCATCAGTTCGAGGTTGCCTTTTAGCAAATTCGCAGCAAATCGTACAAGTTCGCGATGGAGAAAAATGGTCAAAGGATAGAATACAATAGAGGTGATCAATGCCACGGTTACAATTAGCAGCAGGTTTCGCACCATACCACTTCGGAGTTGTTGAACCCTTTCGAGGTCAACCCGATAGACACCTTCAAAATAACCAGCAATGGTGCCGTTTTTTTCCCGTAGCGGCAAAAGTATCTGTATGAACACAGAGTCGCCGATCAGCACCTTGCGAAAAGATCTCGATTCAGCTAGCAAAAAAGGCTGGGGATGTTTCTTTTCCCAATTATCAACGATATCGGCACCAACAGTAATTTCCTTGATAATTTTTCTCATATCACGATTGTAGAGTGTAATATTCACGAAATGACCCTTGAGAAACTCCCTCGTTTTTTGCTGGAGTAAGATTAAATTAACATTGGACTGGTCCAAAAGATGTAGATTCTCTTTTGTAAATAGTTCAGACTCCTTTAACGCCAGATTCATGAAGAAGTTGTCGGCATCTTTCATTTCCATGTAGAAATCTATCCCCCCGATGACGAGCGACAGTAAAATCCAGATGATGAACAAGCGTTTGATGGCAACCTTGCGAATATTCAAAATCATATTTATTTCCTCTGCATCAATGGTCGCCACACTGGCCAGCTAAGCTACATTCATGTGTTAACTCGGTATGTTACATCAGATAAACTCTTCGCCGAGACTCATTGATCGATTTTTTCTTATAGGTGAAATACTCAGCGCAATAAAATTGAATCCTCACATGGTTTACTCAGTCCCATACTGAGTAATTCCATCACATGTTTTGTGCAAATACTTCTGGTGTATTTTGTTCTGGATGATGCCCTGGTATAAATTGCCGATTGTAACAACCTCAAAAGAGAAGAGGGACACTCGGTCGACTTTGTAATACCATTGGCAATATTAATAGTGTTATGGTAACAGCATCGTTTGCCATGTCATTTCCTCCTTTTGTTTTAGGTTAGATGAGTATGACACACTAGGGGTATCATATAGTGAGTATCCTGGATTTTTTTTCACAAGCTAAATTTCAGGGGTAATCAGAAAAGTTTCTCATGAAAATATTTTGGTACATGGTGGACATATCCCATGTACCAAAATCTGGCCTCGGAATGTTTTTGAATATACGATTCCATTTGCACCTAATTGCCTTCAGCGTCTTTTGTCTTTTTACAGCAAGTGAGTAAATATGACTCTGTTCTACTTGATCGTAAAAATCGGATGAAAAAATAAAAAGCTGAAGCAATTGTGGATGGGATTGATGCTTATTGCGAAAGGAGTAAACTTTCCATCCAGCATCATCAAAGGGAAAAATTCCCTATACTTGAGTGTAAAAAATCCCAACAGAATGGGAAAAATGACTGTTATCCATGGTATTGCTTTTACGTTCAATAAATACCTGTTAATTCAAGGAAACCATACCAAAGTAAACCAGGCGCTACCAAAAATACATATAACATCATGTAAGATATTCGCCCCCAGGGCCTCCTCATGTCATCATCCCGATGGTTTTTCGGAAACGAACCAATGTGATGCAGAAAAAAATCATACCTATCAGGACGAGAATGATGAATTGCGGCCATACTACATCCAGACCTGCACCTCGATAGAGAATAGCTTGGGCAAGTGAAACAAAGTGGGTCGTCGGTGCTACCTGCATTATAACTTGAACAAAATCAGGCATGCTTTCGCGCGGTGTGATCCCGCCGGAGAGCATTTGCAGCGGTAATAACAAAAGCATCAACAGTAACCCGAACTGTGGCATCGACCGGGCGATGGTGCCCATGAAAATGCCCATGGAAGTCGTGGCGAACAGGTGCAAAGTGGTGCCGACCAGAAACAGTGCGAGTGAACCTTCAATCGGAACCGACAAAAGCCACTGTACCACAAAGACCAGCGCAAAAGCACATGCGGCAAGCACCACCAAACCCATCGCCCAGACCTTGCTCATCATGATCTCAAACGGTGTCACCGGCATAACCAGCAGATGTTCGATTGTCCCATGCTCCCGCTCGCGAATCAAAGCAGCGCCGGTCAGTACGATGGACAGCATGGTGACGTTGTTAATCACCTCCATCACCGCACCGAACCACGATTGGGTTAGTGAGGGGTTAAAGCGCGCCCTCAGTTCAAGATCGACCGATTGCGTTGCAATCCCACGATAGTGCTGGACAAATTCTGCTACCTCACCGGTGATCATGGATTGTATATAGCCGCTGCCGCTAAAAGCCTGGGTCATGCGGGTCGCATCGACGTTCAATTGAATTGTTGGTTGTCGCCCAGCCAGCAGATCACGCTGAAACTCGGGCGGGATGTTCAGGGCGAAGGTATCGATGCCGGTATCCATCCGGCTATCCATCTCGGTTTGACTAATCATCACCGGCGTGAGAAAATGTGGTGGATAGAAGGCGTCAACGATACGCTCCGACAATGGCGACCTATCTTCATCAACAATGGCGATCGGTGCCTTATTGAGGGTTTCCGGCATTGCCGTGGCACCCGAATACACCGAAACCGTGAAGGCAAAGACAATAAGCACCTGCATTATCGGATCCCGGGACAGGCTGCGCAGTTCTTTGATACCCAGCTGGCGAATGTTGTCGATACGCATATTCAGGGCTCCTGTTTCCGTAATAACATCACGCATAGCCCGGTCAACAAGGGGACGGTCAGTATAAGCGGAATAAAAGATGTCTGCAGAGCTGCGAAGTCAAGGCCCTTGGAAAATGTGCCGCGAGCAATGATAAGAAAATAGGTGGTGGGATAGACGTTGCCGATCATCCTGCCCAATCCCTCCAGGGAAGAAACCGGGGAGGTCATGCCGCAGAACTGTACGGCAGGAAGAATGGTGAGCACTGCTGTACCAAAGATGGCGGCAATCTGGCTGCGCACAAAGGTGGAGAACAACAGGCCCAAGGCGGTGGCCGAAGTTACATACAGCAGTGCCGCGATGGATAAGGTGAAAAAACTTCCCTTCATCGGCACACCGAAAACGGTTACCGCCAGCAATGACATGAGCAAAAAGTTGACCATTGCCAGCCCGATGTAGGGCAGTTGTTTGCCGAGCAGAAATTCGAGCCGCGTGACAGGCGTGACGTAGAGGTTGACGATGGAACCAAGCTCTTTTTCCCGTACTACGCTGAGCGCCGTGAGCATAGCCGGAATCATCAACAGCAGGAGCGGAATCACAGCCGGTACCATCGCCACCAGACTCTTGACATCCGGGTTATAGCGAAACCGAGTTTCGATGTTGACCAGACCGGCGGAACGGAGCTGGCCAAGCTTTCGGTCAGCGATATCGGCCAGCCAGTGGGCATGGATCCCGCGCACATAGCCTTGAATGGTTTCAGCACGCTGGGGCATGGCACCATCAATCCAAGCTCCTATCGCAACCGGGTTGCCACGCGCAAGATCACGGGCAAAGCCTGGTGGGATTTCCAGGGCAAGGCTGATCTCGCCGGCACGCATTCGTCGGTCCATATCAGCGTAATCTGTAATTGGCGCATGTTCGATGAAATAATAATGCGAGCCGGCAATATTGAGCGCATAGTCGCGGCTGGTCGTGGACTGGTCGTGATCGAGCACGGCATAGGAGAGACCTTCCACATCCATGGTAATCCCATAGCCCATGATGAACATCAAAACGACACTGCCAAGCAGTGCTAATGAGGCACGGATCGGATCACGGTATAGTTCAAGTGCCTCTCGACGGGTATAGGTGAACAGGCGGAGAATTGCAGACGAAAATCTTTTATTGAAGGCAGTGGTATTTGATACGAGCGGGGAGGAGAGGTCCATCGCCGCATCCTCTGACATTTCCGGGGTCTTACTTTCCGGTAGTGCATCTTCCAGATAACCGATAAAGGCTTCTTCCAGTGTTGCTGCTCCACGTTTTTCAACCAGAGCTGCCGGGGTATCGCTGACCAGCACCTGTCCGGCGTGCATCAGGGAAATGCGGTCACAACGTTCGGCTTCATTCATAAAATGAGTTGAGATGAAGATGGTGACTCTGTCTCGGCGGGAGAGGTCAATCAACATTCGCCAGAACTCATCACGGGCGATTGGGTCAACCCCGGAGGTGGGTTCATCCAGGATCAGCATCTCCGGACGATGGATCATCGCCACAGCCAGGGAGAGACGCTGCCGTTGCCCCAGGGGAAGACGGTCGGGCAACTCGTCCATGACCCCGGTCAGGCCGAAACGTTCTGCCATTTCGCTTATACGGTTGGGGATATCGTTGATCGGTACGCTATATAGCCTGGCATGCAAAGTCAGGTTCTGTTCCACCGTCAGCTCGGAATAGAGAGAAAAGGACTGGGTCATGAACCCGACGCGTCGACGGGTAGCAATATCCTTTGGATTCACCGGCTGTCCGAAAAGCCAGGCCTCGCCCCCACTGGCTGTCAGCAGACCGGTGAGCATCTTCATCGTCGTTGTCTTGCCGCAGCCATTGGAACCGAGAAAACCGAAGATCTCTCCGCGTTTGATGCGAAAACTCACATGGTCCACCGCTGTGAAGTCACCAAAACGCATTGTCAGATTCTTCGCCTCAATGGCTGTCTCACCATCATCGAACGGACGTGGCGGGATCCGCACCGTCTGATGGCCGACCCGTTTTTCCACCGGCAGCAGAGCAATGAAGGCGGTCTCCAGATTTTTGGTAGAGGTGCGGTCAAGAAGTTCCTGAGGCGTGCCGGTGTTAAGCACCCGCCCATCATCCATGGCCACCAGCCAATCGAAACGGGCAGCCTCTTCCATATATGCGGTAGCCACCAATACGCTCATACCGGGCTTATTAATACGGATACGTTCGATCAAGTCCCAGAAGTATCTGCGCGAGAGCGGGTCGACGCCGGTGGTAGGCTCATCGAGGATCAACAGGTCAGGATCGTGAATGAGAGCACAGCACAGTCCAAGCTTTTGCTTCATACCGCCGGAGAGTTTGCCGGCCGGTCGGTCATGAAAGGGTGCTAGTCCGGTCGCTTGCAATAATTCGCCGATGCGGCGTTCACGTTCCTGGCGACCGTGGCCGAACAGACGGGCGAAAAACTCGATATTCTCAAATACCGACAGAGTTGCATAGAGATTTTTACCCAACCCTTGTGGCATGTAGGCAATGCGGGGGCAGACGGTTTTCCTGTGGTGTGCTTCGGTCATGTCACCGGCCAGCACTTCGACTTGGCCGGTCTGGATGATACGAGCGCCGGAAACCATTGAAAACAGGCTGGATTTGCCGACCCCATCCGGCCCGATCAGTCCGACCATTTGTCCCGCCGGAAAATCAAGGGTGATGGCATCCAGGGCCAAGGTCTTGCCGTAACGCAGGCTGACATCGGTTAATCGTACGATCGGCGCAGTCCCTGTCGCAATCGACGAAATATCTGATTCACGGCCGGTCATCATTGCGGCAGCCTCACCTGCAGATGGTCAGGCCATTCGGTTTGCGGATCCAACCGTATATAGGCCATGCCCGGCAGGCCGGTCTTGACCTGACGGATATGTTTTTTGAGCAGATCCGGGGAGATCTGCGCCTTTACCCGGAACATCAGTTTCTGCCTTTCGCTTGCGGTTTCCACAGTTTTAGGTGTGAACTGGGCAACGTCGGCAACGAAAGAAACCTGAGCCGGAATGACATAATTCGGCGCCGCATCAAGCACGAGGTGCACCTCGGAGCCGATAGTTAATCGACCCGCAGCTGCAGTGGGCAGAAAGAAGGTCATGTAGACATCGCTCAGATCGAGCAGATTGACTATCTTGCCTCCGCCGGCGACGACTTCACCGGGCTGTGCCACGCGATACTGTACCCGCCCGTCGCGAGGAGCCGTCAGCACGCTGTCGGCGAGATCTGCCTGAATTCGTTCAAGGGTAGCTTGGGCAGCCTCAACATCAGAATGGGCTCCGATAACCTGAGATCTGGCCGTAGCGATGGCTGCGGCCGTAGCTGCCACTTGGGATTGGGCCGCATGAAACACTGCCTGCGCACTGAGGAAAACTGCACGATCATCGTCGA
The DNA here is from genome assembly GCF_054657295.1 of Desulfocastanea catecholica. Taxonomy (NCBI): domain Bacteria; kingdom Pseudomonadati; phylum Thermodesulfobacteriota; class Desulfobulbia; order Desulfobulbales; family Desulfobulbaceae; genus Desulfocastanea; species Desulfocastanea catecholica. The sequence continues at coordinate 2,381 of NZ_BAAHYZ010000024.1, read as the reverse complement.
CCTGCTGTAGCGAAACGGCACGGTTGGCAACCAGCGATTCCGAACGTTTCAGGCGTTTTCCGGCCACATCAACTTCGGCCTTTCGCTGAACAACTACCGCTTCTGCCACCGCTTTTTCGCTTATGCGCGTAACCAACTGGCTACGGGCTATCTCGATGGCATTTCCCGCCTGCCGTAACCGAGCCTCGGCCTCTCTCTGTTGAGCCTCAAGCACAGCAGTATCCATTTTTGCAAGAATTTGCCCCGCTGTGACGAAATCGCCTTCATTTACCAATATTTTCATAACCCGGCCTGCGGTCTTGGCGGCGATGTCTATTTCCACCGCTTCGATGCGGCCATTGCCACTAGCAATTCCCTCATTCTTTTTGTTGCCGCCATATTGTTGCCACGATACCACGGCCAAAATGGTGATTACCAAGATCCCGACGCTTCCGTTTAGCCACTTTTTCACATTGCCAGTCATTATTCTTCCTCAAACAGTCTAAGCTATGGTCGATATAAAAATTGGGTCTCCACAATGCTGTTGTTTTTTTATTCCATCCCAACATGCATGAATAGTCTGCATAATTAAAGAATCATCCAGATCAATGAATCCGAGAATATGGTCTCTGGCCACCCCAAGAATAGGGCCAAAGGATAGGGCAAAGAGGACGATCAAAGGGAGATCCTTCACAAGCCGCTGAGCGACACCGTCGTCGAAGATTCTTCGGAACAGATCGTCATCTTCAGTCTCCAGGAGCTTGGCCCTGCGAAACGCTATGCCATAAGGCGAGTTGAGGTACTGTTCCAGGAAGCGGAATTCAAGAGGATTGGCTATAAAATATCGGAGGAGTGCTGAACTGACATGGAGAAACCTTTCCCTGAGTGGCTGGTGTGGTAGATAGCCCTTCAGAAGAGATGCATGAATTTTGTCATGGAGCTCCTGAAACAATTCTGTGATGAGGATATCCTTGTTCGCAAAATAGCGGTAGATAGTACCCATCCCAACGCCAGCTTGATTAGCAATGCTTGAGATTGGTGCACCATGGAAACCATGTTCAGCAACCAATTCCAATGCTGCCCGCAGTACATTTTCACGTTTTTCAGAAATTACCATCGTCTGCACCTTCAATAGGAGTGAATATTCACTCCTATTGAACCTTTTATTTATTTTTGTCAAGTGTCCTTTTTTATTGAGCCCAGTCGTCAATACCGGTTCATAAGCATCTTTTGCGTCTGTCACCCTTCCTACCAAGACCAGCGAGAGCTTTACCTTTGTCAATCAAAGCATGAGTATCAAACGGATTGATCTCCAAAGCCTTTTCATAGGCAATGATCGCATCATCTCTCTTCCCAAGAGAAGGTTTCCGTTCACCTTACAGGTTGATGGTACCATTATTTCCCAGTACCTCCCCCAGTTTTTCATTACTCCCCAGCCATTCATAGATTAAAGGGGACGAAATGAGGTTTTGTAATGGGCACAGGAAAAAATGGGGATCGATAGGTGATTTTGGTGGAATCGTTCTGTTACTTGATAACCCGAAAATCGGATAAAGCGCACACTTTAAGCCAAAAAAACAACCCCATAAGCACGGTTAGTTGAAAAACCGTGCTTTTTTCTTGCCTTTTTTGCGTGCACGTATTAAGTTTATACGTACATTCTAAAGGGGAGTTTATTCATGGCTAAACAAATAACAGGAAAAACTCACGTCGGCGAACGGCGTGAGAAGCGTCCGAATGGCGATATTTACATCTATGAACGGATTACGGCCTACGACGAAAAGACCAGAAAGACCTATACGGTCAGTCAGAAACTCAAGGGAAAAATCAAGTCGGGAACCCAAGAAATTGTGCCGACTCGTCCGAAAAAACACAAAGGCGAAAGAGGCATTGCCGATGCAACACGTCAGCATACCGGCCTCACGGACATCCTGGAATGGGTGGGCAAGGTTTCCGGCATTGATGATGATGTACGTGCTTCATTCAGCGAGGGTGATGCGGCGAAGATGCTTTCTATCGCACGCTACTGGATCGGTTCCGGTGGCAACACGCTGCCGCGCCTTGAGAGTTGGCAGGTGATGCACCCCCTTCCATATGGTGAAGGGATCACTGAAGACGTGTATGGCAACCTGTTTAAGGATGTTGGTCGCAATGAAGAAGGCGTTCAGTGCTATTTTTCAGCTCGAGCGGCACGACTGGGAAAATCGCCTGTGCTGGCGTTTGACTCAACCACCATCTCGACCTACTCTGAAAATCAATCGGAGGCACGGCGGGGGTTCAACAAGGATGGCGACGGACTCAATACGATCAAGCTTTTGACCATATACTCCGTGAAGGCTCGCGAACCAATGGCCTTCGCTAAGCAACCCGGTAATATTCCGGATGTCATCTCCATTGAAAAT
>NZ_BAAHYZ010000023.1:0-74751 GCF_054657295.1 Desulfocastanea catecholica | reverse complement strand
AAAAAGATTGTTGCATTCTTTTCCATGGTGGAAAAAAGAAAAACCATGCATAGTCTGGTGCAGCAGGAATTGGCGGAGAATCCTCTCTTTCTCGTACATCGTATTTCTTTATGGCCGAAATTGACAAGATGGGACTGATTCACAGTCCGGTCGGCGGTGATGGCAAAGCATCACCTGCCGCTGAACAATAAAAAATATTCTGGCAGGAAATCTTAGCAAGAGGAGACGGAACGTGAAACGGCTCTACCTTATTCGCCACGCCAAATCCAGCTGGTCTAATCCCGACCTCGATGATTTTGTCCGGCCTTTGAATAAACGCGGCAAGGCAGATTGTCCCAAAATGGCCGCACGTCTGGCTACAGCAGGGATCCGGCCCGACCTGATTGTCGCAAGTCCGGCAAAAAGAGCACGGAAAACGGCGATATGCATGGCCAGGGGGACCGGCTATGATCAGGAGGCCATCCGTTTTGACGATGAACTGTATCTCGGTGCACTCTCTTATCATCTGCAGCTGCTTGAGGAATTGCTCGAAAAGGTTGATGTGCTGTTTCTCGTTGGCCATAATCCTACCATCACCGAGCTTGGCGACCATCTGACCGGCAGTTCTCTTGGCAATGTGCCGACCTGCGGCATCGTTGGTGTCGAGTATTCTGCCCGGCAGGGATTTTCTACTGAAGAAGGTGCGGGCAGGCTGCTGTTTTTTGATTTTCCGAAAAACCCAAAATCGCCGGCAGCCCAGAAATGAATGCTTCCAGGCAACCGGACTGGCAAGTATCCCAGGGTTCTTGTGTTGAACCTTTTAGCACCGGCTGTTGCCGGCTGGCGAATTCAGGAAAATGTTTTACAGGAAAAAAAGATGGTAGTTGAACTTCCTCATTGCTTGAAATGTATGCATTATTTTATTACCCACGATCCCGGCAGGCCATACGGCTGCCGGGCCATGGCCTTTAAAAGCCGCACTAATCCGGCCAAGGTGGTCTACGAGAATTCCGGTATTATGTGTCAGCTCTATACACCCAAAAAGCGGGCGGGCAAGCAGAAAAATGCCGGGTCCGGATCGAAAAAACTCGCCTGAGCCCTGGTAAAAAGTAGGTATCAACTTCCCATGCAAAACAGTAATCGAATACAAAGCAACAGGATCAAGGAAGGGATCCTGTCACTTCTCCGGGAAACCTGGTTGACCGGCTGGGAACTGATTCGGATCACCGTTCCGGTCGCCATTATCACCAAAATTCTTGAAGAATTCGGCCTCATTGCCTCGCTCAGCACGGTTCTTGAACCGGTGATGAGTCTCATCGGTCTGCCCGGATCGCTGGGGTTGGTCTGGGCCACGGCGATGCTTACCAATCTGTATGGCGGCATTGCTGTTTTTGCCGCCCTGGCGCCGGGGCTTGATTTGACCAGTGGGCAGATAACCGTGCTCTGCTCGGCGATGCTCATCGCCCATGCTCTGCCGGTGGAGTTGAGCGTGAGCAAGCGGGCAGGGGCGAACCTTCTACCGATTGCGCTGCTGCGTCTGGGGGGCGCCGTGGTCTATGCCTTTCTGCTCAACCGGATATGTCTTGGCTTTGACATCTGGCAGGATAAAGCCGTTTTGCTGTTTAAGGCGCCTGCGCAAGCGGGGGATCTTCTGCAGTGGGCCTGGGCCTTACTGCAGAACCAGGGCATGATAATTCTGATAATCTTCTGTATAGTTCTGTTAATGCGAATTTCCAGAAGGATCGGGCTGCTGACGCTGCTGGAGAATATCCTCGCGCCGGTGCTGCCTTTCTTTGGAATGGGGCGACAGGCGGCGCCAATCACCGTGGTGGGCATGGTCATGGGCATCGGCTATGGCGGGGCGCTGATCATCAGGGAGACCAGTAAAGGCAAGATGGTCAGGGAAGAGGTCTTTAATTCCATGGCCCTGATGGGGCTCTGCCACGGTCTGGTTGAAGATACCTTGGTCATGGCCGCCATCGGCGGCAAAATCGGCGGGATTTTCTGGGGACGGATTGTGTTCTCACTGATTGTTACCTATCTTCTGGTACGGCTGCTGCATGTTCTTGCCGCCAGACGAATGCACCAGAAAGTATAAAATTCTCACTGCACTTTCAATTCAATCAATCATATATAACTCAATATACGCAGCTTATGAATTTCACAAAATTTGGTAAAAAGATGACCTCGAATGCCGGGATACTTTCCCTGATGGATGACCTGGGCAAGATCTCTGTCGCCGGCGGCGAGAACATGATTATGATGGGCGGTGGGAATCCTGGGCTGGTGCCGGAGTTTCAGGAAATAATGCGCCAGCAGCTTCTGGCCATATGCCGTGACCGGCAGAGCTTTCAGCAGCTGGTCGGCAGCTATGCACCGCCCCAGGGCGACCGCATCTTCAGCGAAGGGCTGGCGGCTCTGCTGAAAAAAGAACAGGGCTGGGATATCGGTCCGGAAAATATCTGTTTGACCAACGGCAGCCAGACCGCCTTTTTCATGCTGTTCAATCTGTTTGCCGGCGTCCTACCCGATGGGCGGGAGAAAAAGATCTGTCTGCCGATGGCCCCGGAGTACATCGGCTATGCGGATCTTGGCCTGACCGATGGCCTCTTTGTCTCCACCAGACCGAAGATCGAACTCCTTGAGAAACGTTTTTTCAAATATCATATTGATTTTGACAAGCTGCGGATCGATGATAGTATTGGCGCAATCTGTATTTCCCGGCCGACCAACCCGACCGGCAATGTCGTAACCGATGCGGAACTGGCCAAACTTGTCGACCTGGCCGCCCTGCACAATATTCCTTTAATTGTCGACAGTGCTTATGGTTTACCCTTTCCGGGGATGATCTACACCGAGGCGCAGCCGGTCTGGAACGATAATCTGGTCGTCTGTCTCTCCCTGTCCAAGTTGGGCCTGCCGGCGGTCAGGACGGGAATTGTCGTGGCGAAAAAAGAGATCATCCGGGCCCTGACCAGCATGAATGCCATTATGTCACTCTCCCCTAACAGTTTTGGCGCCGTTCTGGCTCAGCGTTTGATCACCAGTGGGGAAATTACCGCCGTAAGCAAGGAGCTTATGCAGCCTTTCTACCGCAAAAAAATGGAGAAAACGGTGGCGGCGGTTCAGGAAAAGTTTGTTGATATTCCCTGTCGTATCCATATACCCGAGGGGGCGATGTTTCTTTGGCTCTGGTTTGAGAATTTGCCGATAACCAGCCTGGAACTCTATCAGCGGTTGAAGGACCATGGCGTTCTGGTGGTTTCCGGCCACTATTTTTTTCCCGGATTGAGTGAGAGCTGGCAGCACAAGGATGAATGCCTCCGGGTGACCTATTCGCAAGACGATGACGATGTGTATCGGGGGTTGGTGATTATTGCCGAGGTAGTGCGGGCGGCCTATGAGCAGAAAGGTTAACAGGTAACAAATGAATTTCTACGGTACTAAATTACCGATGGCAGACCGCTAGGGAAAAAATGATGAAATCGGCTGTGGTCCATTGGTCAACACTATATAACAAGGAAACTCGTCAATGCGCTGGAGTTATAAAACCATACATTATGCACTGAAAAAAGAAGGGCTTCTCGGCAGTGCTTTTCTCGATGAACCGGAGATAGAATTGTCGCTCAATCAGTATGGCAAGGCCGGTTGGGAGCTTGTTTCTCTTCTTGAAACGATGGATGGGCTGATTGCGGTCTTTAAGCAGCCGCTCGACTTGGATATACGCACTGTTTCACCGCCGGAAAGCCCGGCTGAGAGGATCAGTCGATCGCCGAAAGTGGTGGAAAAAAGAACACCGACCCTTGCCAACCGATTCGACCAAAGAAACGATGAGGCAAGCCGGGATGAAGATATTGCCGAAGCCATGCTGCTTGATGATTTTGAGATTGTCGAGGAAAGAGTCGAGCAAGCCGACCGCAAGCGCCCGGCAGCGAAGCCCGCATCGCCAGCTGCCGATGTCGGTTCCATTCGCATTGAGTAGGAAAACTATGCAATCCGAAATCCGGCAATCCGATATGGCGCCGCTTGTTGATCGTCAGTTGCTCGAGTGGATTCGCTTGATTCGCCGAACGCTTCACCAATATCCCGAACTGAGCTTCCAGGAGCATCGTACTTCTCTTCTCATCCAGGAAAAACTCGCCGAACTGGGGATCAGCTATCGTAATGGCTGGGCGGGCACCGGGGTGATAGCCACACTGGGCTGCAGTGCCGGGCAATTGCCCTGTTCCGGCCATGTCGGTTTACGCGCGGATATGGATGCCTTGCCGATTCAGGACCAGAAAAGCGTCGCCTATGCTTCGAAAATCCCAGGTGTCACCCACGCCTGCGGCCATGACGGGCATGTGGCGATGCTCCTTGGCGCTGCGGCAATTTTGAGCAAAATGGTGCTGCCCGGTCGTGTTTCCTTCATTTTTCAACCGGCGGAAGAACACGGCAACGGGGCCGAAAAAATAATTAAACAGGGCGCCCTTTATAATGGCCTGGAAGCGGTCTTTGCCGGGCACATAGACACCCACTATCCAACGGGGACGATAACGGTCGACGATGGAATTATCTGCTCCGCCGCTGATCCCTTTTCCCTTCGCGTGGTCGGTAAAAGCGGTCATGCCGCCCGCCCCCATGAAGCTCGGGATGCCATTGTTGCCGGGGCCTATCTGGTCACCGCCCTGCAGACCCTGATTTCCCGGGAAACCGATCCGAATAAGTCGGCGGTGGTCACTATCGGTCGTTTTCAGGCCGGGGAGGCCAATAATGTCATCGCCGAAGTGGCCTGTATCGACGGGACGATACGGTCCAATGATCACGAGGTACGCAGACGGATTCTCGACGGGCTGCAGCGTATCTGTGATGGCGTTGCCCTGCAGTACGGGGTCGAAATAACAATCGCATTCCACGATTGTCTGCCGGTCGTCGTCAATTCGTCGAAGGCCACAAAGGTCGCCCGGTTTGCCGCCAGTCAGGTAATCGGCGAAAAATGGGTGATTTCCCAGGGCCGCCCGAGCCTTGGCGGCGAAGACTTTGCTTTCTATCAGCAGATCGTTGAAGGCTGCCTGGTGCGCTTCGGGGCAGACCGCCCTCTCGGCAGCGGACCGGCCCACAGCGGCAGTTTTGATTTCGATGAAGATGTCCTGGCAGTCGGGGCGTCATGGCTGGCCTGCGTCGCCGTGCAGTGGCTCAAGGAAAATGGGGAGAACAGTAGCTATGGCCAATAAATGGCAGGCAGCCAGGCATGGGCTGTCCGGGACCTCTGTCGATCCAACCGACATGCCGGCTGCCTGTAGAATTTCCTACCATGAAGTTGCCCAGACTCTGATGCGATTTATCGAGCCGATGTTTGTTCGTCTCGGATCGGAACAGTATGTCGGCTTTGTTGAGAGAATTCGCAGCCATGGGACGGGTGCCGATCTTCTCCGTCGCCGATATGAAGAAACCGGAAATTTGCAGGACGTCGTGCAGTCTCTGCAGGGAGAGTTTTGGCAGTGAGCAGGTTTGATCGATCGATAGTCGCCTCCGGGCATCAATTAGTCAGTGAGGCGGCCGGGAAAATACTTGAGGCAGGAGGAAATGCCTTTGACGCGGTGGTGGCGGCAGGATTTGCCTCGGCGGTTGCCGAGCCGGCCTTGACCAGTCTAGGCGGCGGCGGCTTCATGGTCGGCCGCAGTGAGGAGACGGGGCAGAATTTGTTTTTCGACTTTTTTGTCGATACACCGGGGAGAGGACGTGAAAGTGCACTCTCTGCTGCTGATTTTTTCAAGATAACCGTTGATTTTAGCGGATCCTCCCAGGATTTCAATATCGGCCTTGGTTCCGTCGCCGTTCCCGGTACCCTGAAAGGACTACTGCATATTCATAAGCGACTCGGCAGAATGGGTCTGGCTGAAGTCATCGCTCCGGCAAAGGAACTTGCCCTGCAGCACAGGCTTAATGCGCAGATGGTCCATTTCCTGAATTTGCTCCACCCGATCATGACCCTGAACGAACGAGGCCGACGGATATATCAACCGGACGGGACCTCTCTCGGCGCTGGCGATTCGTTGAAGAATCTTGAGCTTGCTGCATTCCTGGATCAGGTGAGCACGGAAGGGGATGAGAGTTTTTATTATGGCGAGATCGCCGATAAAATAGACCAGGAAATGAAAAATGGCGGAGGACTGCTGTCAGCCAAGGATCTTGCCGCATATGCGGTCAAAGAGAGAAAGCCACTGGCCGTGCCTTACCGGGATTATCTGTTACTCACTGTGCCCGAACCATCGATGGGCGGTACGCTGATCGGTTTGTTCCTGTCCCTTATAGCTGAGCAGGGAGAAAAGGACTGCGAGTGGGGTTGTGCTGAGCATCTGCTTGATACTGTCGGCCTGATGCAGGAAGTGGAAAGGCTGCGGGAGGCAGGGGTGACCACGCCGTATGGACTGCAGCAATTTTTACAGGATCGTCCCATGCTGACGGCATCGACCGAGAACATACGCTTGTTCAGCCGGGGGACCACCCATGTCTCTGTTGCCGACAACAAAGGAAATTGCGCCAGTATGACCTGTTCCAATGGGGAAGGCTCTGGGTATTTTGCCCCGGGCAGCGGGGTCATGCTCAATAATATGATGGGCGAGGATGATCTGCATCCCAATGGTTTTCATTCGAGCCCGCCGGGGGAAAGGGTCTTTTCCATGATGTCTCCGTCGCTTTTGTTAAAAGAGGACCATGTTCAGCTGGTTATCGGCAGCGGTGGTTCGAAACGGATTCGCACCGCGGTAAGTCAGGTCCTGCATCAGGTGGTTGATTTCAAGCGCTCCCTGCAGCAGGCGGTCGACGCTCCCCGGCTGTATCTCGATGGGGACTGTCTGCAGGTGGAACCCGGATTTGCCGAACCGGCCATGGCGGCGCTGAAAAACAGACTGTCTGTTTGTGGTCTATCGCTTAATCCGTGGCGACAAAAAGATGTCTATTTCGGCGGCGTGCATGCGGTCATCCCCGGTCTTGAAGGCGCGGGCGATCCTCGCCGAGGGGGCGCCGTGGTCACTGTTTACCATAATAATGGGAAATAGCTCCGCAAGCCGCCCCCAAACGAGATAACAAGAGGCGTCAGCCAAGGTTGAAAAACATGCCCACCTGATAGATCGCCACCGCCATGGCAAAGGCAAAGACAGTGTTGAAGGTTATGGAAAAGAACGCCCATTTCCACGAGGACTCCTTGGCTATGCAGACGACGGTGACAAAACAGGGGGCATAAAACATAATAAAAACCAGGGCGGCGACGGCGACGACCCTGTTCCAGGCGTTATCATTTTTTAATCGTTTGCCGAGAGATTCCGATTCCCCTTCATTCATTTCACCCATAGAATACGCGGTCCCCAGGGTTGAGACGATAACTTCCTTGGCGGCAAAGCCGCCGATCAGGGCGATATTTGTTCGCCATTCAAAACCCGCCAGTTTGGTCAAAGGCTCCAGCGACGAACCTATTTTCCCGGCAATGGAGTTCTGCAGTCTCGCCTGATTCTCCGCATTATTAATTCGGTTAAGCTGTTGGGAAAGTGCCGCGGCCTGCGCCGATAATTCTCCCTCTCCTGCCTCGATTTCGGCAGCGACTGCCGTGGTTGCCGTGGCCATGATCGCCTCGCGCTGCTGTTCAAAAACGGCTGTTTTCTCATCCGGTAACCCGGGAAACGTCATCAGCGCCCAGAGGAGAATGGATATGCCGAGAATAACCGTCCCGGCCTTTTTGATATACTGATAGGTCCGCTCCCAGGTGTGGATCAGGAGCCCGCGCAGCGTGGGAAACCGGTAGGGAGGAAGCTCCATGACAAAAGGCGTCGGGGCGCCTCGCAGTACGGTTGAGCGCAGTATTTTGGCGGCGACCAGGGCAACGACCCAGGCCAGCATGGTAAAGAGAAACATATATCTGGCTTTATTGTCACTGAAGAAGGCGCCGATCAGCAGGGCAAGCACGGGTAGTTTCGCGCCACAATTCATAAATGGCACGGTGAGCAGCGTTGCCATCCGTTCCTTGGGCGACCGGAGGGTGCGTGTCGCCATGACGCCGGGAACAGCGCAGCCGCCGGCGATGCCGCCTGACACGATAAACGGCATGACCGAGGAGCCGTGCAGGCCGAATATCCTGAAAATCCTGTCCATCATGAAGGCCACCCGGGCGAGATAGCCGGAATCTTCCAGGATGGCGATACTGAAAAACATGAACATGATCAGGGGGACGAAGCCGAGAACCCCGCCGACCCCGTCGATTATCCCGGAGATAATCATCGATTTCAGCAGGCCGTCCGGCAGGGTGTTGTCGACCTGATTGCCTAGCCAGCCGAAGACGTTCTCTAGCCAGATAACCGGGAGCTCACTCCAGCTGAAGGTAAACTGATAGACGCTAAAGAGAATCAGCAGCATGATTGCCGGGCCGACCAGCCGGTTGGTGAGGACCTTGTCGATCTTGTCGGAGGTATAAAGTCGGTCGGTATCAAAGGTATGGGTGATGGCGCCCTGCCTGAGAATTGACTTGATGTAGCCGTAGCGGTGGTCGGCAATGAGGGCCTCTGGGTAGACATCTAGCGTCTTCTGGGTGTGGGCGGAAGTTTCGGCAACTATTTCTTCGAGAATCCGGGCGGTGTCCGGGTCAGCCTGTTGCCCTTTTTCGAGAATCTGCTCGTCGTTCTCCAGATATTTGATGGCCGTGTACCTGGCCGGATAGCTGTCCCGCAACAGAGCCGTTTCTTCTATTTTTGCCACAAGGGTAGTCAGCGTGGTATCGAGATCCTCACCGTAAGAAATATCACGCGGGTTCCACTGCTGTTCCTTGGTTGTCATACGTATACAGGCATCGAGAAGGGCCTCTTTGCCGAAACCCGAGCGGGCAATGATGGGCACCACCGGGACCTGGAGCAATTGCTCCAGCACTTCGGCCTTTACCTCAATGCCTCTATCCTTGGCCACATCCATCATGTTCAGGGCAATAACCAGGGGAACACCAAGTTCGAGCAGCTGGCAGGTGAGGTACAGGTTCCTTTCAAGATTGGAGGCATCAACGATGTTAATCACCACCTGCGGACGTTCGTTGACCAGATAGTCCCTGGTGACCAGTTCTTCGGCCGAATAGGCGGTCATCGAATAGGTTCCGGGCAGATCTGTCAAGGTGATTTTTTGATTCTTGTGGTGAAAGAAACCCTCCTTATGATCAACGGTAATACCGGGGTAGTTGCCGACATGCTGCCTGGCACCGGTTAACTGATTAAAGAGAGTGGTTTTTCCTGCGTTGGGATTGCCCGCCAGGGCCATTAATAGCTGCATTGGCTTAATTTTATGATAATAGAAGTAGTGAGATATAGAGAGAAAAACGGAGATCAGGTCAGCGTTACCAGAATATGCTCCGCCTCATTGTCACGCAGGGTAAGGGTGCTGCCCAGAACCCTGATGGCAACCGGATCATAGAGCGGCGCCCGGCCACAAACGGTGATCGGAGTTCCCGGAGTGAGCCCCATGGCCCTGAGGCGTCTGCCGAGATCTCCCGCGACGGTAATCGAATCAATAGTACCTTTTTGATCTTTTTGCATGTTGCGTAAGAGGACACTTTGCACAGGTGTTACCTTCGGTAGGTTGGTTCGTTGTCGGTTGTGTTATTGAGTTTTTCGCGTACTGCAGGAGGTATCGGAACAGCAGGTGCATCCTTGACCACAGGATATATTATCATCCTTGCTGGTGGCCACTTGCCACTGGCGATAGAATCTTCGTCCGGTAAAAAAGGCACATATGGCAATGATAAGCCAGATAATAATTGTTTCAATCATGGTAAACAAACCTCTTGTTAGCCAGCCCTAACTCTTACGGCAAAAAATAAGCCCGAGAGTCTCGGACGTTGTGTAGATCTTTATAAACTGGTTACGAGAATATTGTCCGATACATCCGCATCAAGGCTTATAGTGCCACCATTGACTTTCAGCAGACACCGGTGTCCTGTATTGGAACAGATCACATCCGCCTCGACCCCAGGATAAAGGCCCATGGTGGCCATCCGGGCACAGATTTTTCTGTCGCCGGTTACCTTGCACACTTTTACCCTGCCGGTCGTAGCTCTCTCTGAGAGTGGACCGATCAGACCATTACATCGTTCGCGGCCAAAACATTTTCTGACCTTGTCAGCGAAACAGCATCCGTTGTTTTTTCCTCGTTTACGAAGCATCGTATTCTCCAATTAATTACCACCTTTAGGTACACCAAACAATAACAGCAGTCAACATATATTTCAAGTAGCTACAATATTTTTAGGGGCAACTAATACGTGCGGGTCTTGCGGAGATAGTTTGCTGATCTCCGATATACTCTTTAGCATTCTGCAGGGTAATTAGAAATCGCTCATTGGCAGGAGTGTTACGTTCGGAAAAATAATGTCAGGCAGGCTGTGCGAAAAACAGCAGAATACAAAAGGGCAGGGAAGGACGATCTTTCTTCATTTGTATGGAAAATGAACAATACCGTCCGGGTGAGGCGCCTGGACGAGCCTATTCAGTCGAGGTATCTGTTTCCACCAGGATATAATCGGCTTCATTATTTCGCAGGGTCAAGGTTCCGCCCATCACTCGAAGAGCAACCGGATCATTCAGTGGCGCTCGACCCTGGATGGTGATTTCGGTCCCGGGAACCAGGCCCATCTCCCGTATTCTTCGGCCCAGTTCGCCACTCACTTTGACCGATTTTATAATTCCCGACTGGTTTTTGGCCATCCGGCGTAAATTGATCAGTGCCATGTTCTGCTCCTTTACTAACGAATACAAACAATACCAAAAGCAGATTTGTAGCTCGTTGTGATCTTGGTTGTCCAATCTATGGTCCGGGCAAAGAAGAAAAAATCCCTCCTCGAGCGGGTTTATGATCGGCAAGGGACGCTATGACTCCCGTCCCCTTCAGGTGGAAAAATTATAATTGTCCTTTGGATTCCCAGGAATCTCGTAAGGTTACCGTTCGGTTAAATACCGGATTACCACTCGTCGATTCAATCGGATCGGCACAGAAATAGCCTTGTCGTTCGAACTGTACTGTTCCTCCCGGCTGCAGTGCGGCGAGGCTCGGCTCGGCGATCGCGCCGGAGACAATCACCCTGGACATGGGGTTGAGCTGCTCGAGATAATCGACATCTTTGTCGGCCTCGGGATCTTCGACCTTGAACAGTCTGTCGTATAATCTAACGGTGACCGGCAGGCCTTTTTCCGCGGAAACCCAGTGGATAGTTCCCTTCACCTTCCGGCCGTCGGGAGCGGAGCCGCCTTTGGTCTGTGGATCGTAAGTGCAGTGAATTTCGCTGATCTTTCCAGTGGTCTCGTCGGTAACATGGGAAACATATTGGATGAGATAGCCGTACCGCAGCCGAACCTCCCGGCCAGGTCCCAGTCGGTGGTATTTCTTCGAGGGGTTCTCCATGAAATCGTCTCGTTCGATATAGAGCTCTCTCGAAAACGGCAGCGTTCGTTCGCCCATTGCCGGGTCTTGCGGATGGTTCTTACCGACCATTTCTTCGATCAGTCCTTCGGGATAATTGTCGATGATCACCTTCACCGGGTCGAGGACGCACATCCGTCGCTCCGCCCGGACGTTGAGGTCGTCGCGGATCTCGTTTTCCAGTACGCCCATGTCGATACGGCTTTCGCTCTTGCCGATGCCTATGGTCCGGCAGAAATTGCGGATGGAGGCCGGCGTGTACCCGCGACGCCGCAAACCGGAAATAGTCAGCATGCGGGGATCGTCCCAGCCCTCGACATAGCTCCCTTCGACCATTTTCAGGAGTTTGCGTTTACTCATCACCGTGTAGGTCAGGTTGAGCCGGGCAAACTCGATCTGCCGTGGATGGCAGGGGGTATTCAACGTATCGAGAACCCAGTCGTACAGAGGGCGATGGTCCTGAAACTCCAGGGTACAGAGGGAGTGGGTGATACCTTCGAGCATGTCGGAAAGACAATGGGTATAATCGTACATCGGGTAAATCTTCCAGGTGTCCCCTGTGCGATGATGGTGGGCCTTGAGGATTCTGTAGATCACCGGATCGCGCATGTTCAGGTTGGGTGAAGCCATATCAATTTTTGCCCGAAGGACGTGGGTGCCCTCGTCAAATGCACCGTTTTTCATCTGTTCAAAAAGCTCGAGATTTTCCGCTACCGAGCGGTTACGGTACGGACTCTCCTTGCCGGGTTCAGTGAGGGTACCGCGATATTCCCGGATTTCATCGGCGAGGAGCTGGCAGACATAGGCCTTACCCATCTGGATAAGTTCAACGGCATAGGCGTGGAGTTGCGGAAAATAATCCGAGGCGTAAAGGACCTTGTCCCCCCAGTCAAAGCCCAGCCATTGGACATCCTTCTGGATCGATTCGACGTACTCCACATCCTCCTTGCTTGGGTTGGTGTCGTCAAAGCGGAGATTGCACCGGCCATTGTTTTCTTCGGCGATGCCGAAGTTCAGGCAGATCGATTTCGCGTGGCCGATATGGAGAAAACCGTTCGGCTCCGGCGGAAACCTGGTTACCGTGCCCTGGTGTTTGCCAGTCTGCAGGTCGTCAGCGATAATCTGGCGAATGAAGTCTAGCGGTCTGGCCTCTTTATTTTCTATTATTTCCATAACTAACGACTCAAGGTAAAGGTAATCGTATGCTGCTACGCAAAAAGTTTGCCGACATCCCGGAGTCTTCGGATGACCCTGTCCCTGCCGATCGTCACGAGAATGTCGAACATGGACGGACCGGCAAGTTGGCCGGTGACCACGGTACGCATGGCGTTGATGATAATACCCGGTTTGATAGCCAGCTCGTCGGCCAACTCTCGGGCCACCCGTTCGGTTTCCTCCACGGTGAACCCGGCGAGTTTTTCGTATCTGTCGGCAAGTTCCGGCAGCCATTCCTGCAATTCAGGGTATTTCAGCACATTTTTCGCCAGCGGTTTTTCTTCGATGGGGAAATCGTCGGCGAAGTAAGCCCGGCCCAGGCTGGTGAAATCCTTCAGGGTATGAAAGCGATCCCGAATCAGATCAAGAGTTCGCAGGTACCAGTCTTTTTTGTCCGTGTCATAAGCGTCATACCAGAGGCCCTCATTTTCCAGTTCTTTCTTGACCAAATCGCCAAGCTCTCCGATGTCCATGGTTCGAAGATAATGCTCATTTATGAAAATAGCCTTGGGGTCGGTAAAGAATTTCGGATCATTTTTTTGGTAATTGAAAATGGCGCTCGATTTATTGATTCGTTCGAGGGAAAATTCCTGAATGAGCTCTTCTTTTGTATAAAATTCCTGATCATTTCCGGCAGACCAGCCGAGAAGCGCAAGAAAATTGTTGAAGGCCCAGGGAATAAAACCGCGGTCCCGGTAGAACTGCACCGCTACTATTTCGCCATGGCTGCGTTTGGATATTTTCGCCTTTTTCGTATCCAGGGTGAGCGGCATATGCGCAAAAACCGGCAGGGGTGCCTCGAGCGCCTCGTAGAGCAGCACCTGTTTGAGGGTGTTGGTCATGTGATCCTGGCCGCGGATAATATGGGTAATGCGGTCGCGGATATCATCGACGACATTGCACAGCAGATAAAGTGGCTTTCCATTGGATCGGACAATGACAAAATCGTCAATTTCAGAATAGTTCGACTCGATACGGCCGAGAATTTTGTCGTCATAACCGAGGTTGCCGGTTCGTTCCGGAACTTTGAAGCGGATCACTGAAGGAATCCCGGCTGCCTCTTTTTCGGCTATTTCCGCCGGCGAGAGGTTTCGGCAGGTGCGGTCGTAGCCGAGCGGCTTTTTGGCTGCCAGGGCAGCTTCGCGTTTTGCATCCAGCTCTTCTTTGCTGCAAAAACATTTGTAGGCGGCGCCTTTTTCCAGAAGTTTCCGGGCAGCGGCAATGTGATCGGATTCATAATCCGTCTGGAAATATGGACCTTCATCGTAATCGATGCCCAGCCACTCGAGACCTTCGAGGATGCCCTGGATCGATTCCTCGGTGGATCTCCCGGTGTCGGTGTCCTCAATTCGGAGAATAAGTTTACCGCCGGTCTGTCTGGCATAGAGCCAGTTATAGAGTGCCGTTCTTGCCCCGCCGATATGCAGATAACCGGTTGGGCTCGGCGGAAAACGTAATCGTGTTTCTGTCATTTACAAAACTCCTTGAACCAGCTTGTTCTACTGGCAAAAACATTATCAGCGGAAATGTTCCTCGTCCCGTGCAATGATAACTTCTTCATATACCCCTGCGTTACCATCGATGGAAAGTGCCTTCCACCAAAAGGAACACCTGGCTGCTATATATCTTTTTCATGATCAATGTTCAACATTATTAAGGCTTCATGGTGCAGGTCCGGAGTATGAAAAGCATTTTCCGACAGACAGTGGGCCAGGTGAACTGGAGTTTTTTTGTTGTTCTCATCTGGGGAACTTTGTATAGTTTTTTCCTTGTTGCCAAGACCTTTCAGCCGGTTGTTTCTTCAGGTTTCTTACGGGCATTCGCTATTTTTTTTGCTGGCTTTTCCTCTTGAATGGTGGAAGAGCGGACATGGGTTCTATGGGAGGAAGTCAAGGAAATGAAAGTACTGATCAGTGACAATTTATCCCCGGTTGGAGTAGATGTCCTCAGAAAAGCAGGCCTGGACGTTGATGTCAACACAGGACTTGCGCCGGAAGAACTTAAAAAAATCATTGGAGATTATGACGGGTTGATCATCCGCAGTGCGACAAAAGTTTCCGTTGATCTTCTGGAAATGGCCCATAAACTGAAAGTTGTCGGGCGTGCGGGCATTGGCCTTGATAATGTCGATATTCCTGCAGCCAGTCAAAAAGGTATTGTCGTCATGAATGCTCCGGATGGCAACGCCACGACCGCCGCGGAACATGCGATCGCCATGATGATGGCTCTCTCCCGCAATATTCCACAGGCCTGTATGTCCATGAAGGAGGGAAGGTGGGACAAGAAAAAATTCATGGGCAGGGAGCTTACCGGCAAGACCTTCGGCGTCATCGGTATCGGTCGGATCGGCGGCATTGCCGCCAACAGGGCCCAGGGGTTGAAAATGAAAACTATCGCCTATGATCCGCATATGCCCCGGGAAATGGCCGAAAAAATTGGCGTGGAGTTGGTCGGCCTGGACGATTTAGCGCGGAGATCCGATTATATTTCAGTGCATGTACCGCTTACCCAGGAGACAAAAAATCTGGTGTCGACAAGGTTTTTTGCTCTGATGAAGGGCGATGCCATGTTTATCGATTGTGCCAGAGGTGGTGTCTGTGATGAACAGGCCCTCTATGAAGCCCTGGTAAATAACAAAATTGGCGGGGCGGCCCTTGACGTTTTTATCAAAGAACCTACCAGTCTTGACAATTGTCCCCTCCTTGGTTTGGATAATTTTGTCTGTACGCCGCATCTTGGTGCATCGACCAATGAGGCACAGGAAAGCGTGGCGCTTATCATTGCCGAGCAGGTGGCCGATTTTCTCCTGAAAGGTTCAGTGACGAACGCGGTGAATGTCCCATCGGTCAGCAGTGATGTCCTGGCCCAGGTGGGGCCGTATCTGAAACTCGGGGAAATGTTGGGTTGCCTGCACATGCAGATAGCGCAGGGAGGAGTGGCCGAGGTCACTCTTGAATACAGCGGCGAACTGGCAGAACTGAATACCAGCCCCATTACCGTCGCATTTCTGAATGGACTGTTTACTCCCATCCTGAAGGATGCGGTGAATTATGTCAATGCGCCGATTATTGCCAAAGAGAGAGGAATACGCATTGTTGAGTCAAAGAGTCAGCAATCCGACGATTTTGTCAATGCTCTGTCGATAAAAGTGGTAACCAATGAAGGGGAAAATAGTCTCGTCGGCACTGTTTTTGGTCGTAATGAGCCCCGTCTCGTCCGCTTGAATTCTTTTCGACTTGAAGCGTTGCCTTCCGGCCACATGCTGCTGGTATTTAACGACGATGTGCCTGGGGTCATCGGCGCACTGGGAACGACTCTTGGCATTGCCGGGGTGAACATTTCCAGGATGACTGTCGGGCGGGAAGAAGAGAGTAAGCAAAATATTATTCTTCTCAGTACTGATGAGATTGTCTCAAAAGAGTTGCTTGCCAAGGTTGAAGATCTGAAAAACATTACTAAAGCGCAGGTGCTGGACCTGACTTCGGTTTAAATTAACAAAATTTGTCTGCAGAGGAGTAGAAAGATGGTTGACGCTGGGAATAAAACGAACATTGAATGTGGATGCGGCGAGGGAAAGGTGCCCGATAAGCAGGGCAGATGCGTTATGCCGGAAGTCACCTTCCCTGCTTTTATCATGTCCCTGAATACCTCTGCACTCTATCACCTTGGTGAAATTGCCGACCCGACAACAGGAAAAAAGATACTTGACCTGGATCTTGCCAAACATGCAATCGATACCCTGGCGCTGATGCAGAATAAGACCAAGGGGAATTTAGCAAAAGAAGAGGAAGAGCTGTTGAAAAACATCCTCTACGATATCAAAATCCGTTTTGTCAAAGCGGTCAAAAAGTAATTGTTGTGGGAAATTGTCCCGAAAAAATGGTTGAGCCTGGTCGGAAAATATCTTTGCAGGCGCCGGCAAAAATCAATCTGTTTCTCAGGGTGCTGGGCAGACGTGACGACGGCTATCATGAGCTGCAAACCTGGATGCAGAAGATTGATCTGTGTGACATTGTCGAGCTGGAAGTGTACCCCGGAGGGCGGATAGAGTTTGGCACCGATGACACGGCAATCCCGTCGGATGAAACGAATCTGGCAGTGAGAGCGGCGCAGACCTTTTTTCAGGTGAGCAAAAACAGCAAGGGGTATGGGGTAAGGATAACTCTTCAGAAAAAAATCCCGGTTGCTGCGGGCCTCGGCGGAGGAAGCAGCGATGCAGGGACGGTGCTGCGCGGGCTCAACTCTTTGTTCGACCGGGAATTCTCGGAAAAACAACTGATTGATCTGGCCCGTCCCCTCGGTGCCGATGTCCCTTTTTTTGCTGTTGACCATGGTGCTGTCTTTGCCACGGGTATCGGGGATATCATGCACTCCGTGGATTCTCTGAGTAATTGCTCGTTTGTTTTGGTAAATCCATCTTTTTTTGTTGCCACTGCATGGGTTTTTCAAAATTTAACATTGACAAGTCTTTCGAAAAACTCTAAATTGTCATGCTTTCAAAAGCACCAGGGAACATCTTTTTCTCTACAGGATATGCATAATGATCTGGAACAGGTCACCAGCGGGCACTATCCGGAAATAGAAAAAATAAAGAGATCACTGCTGGCTTGCGGGGCATCACAGGTCTTGATGTCCGGCAGCGGGCCGACGGTTTTTGGAGTATTCCCAGACACGGCAAGGCCGTCTGGTTCTGATTTAAAGCGTATTGTTGGTCGATTGCGTCAGGAATACGGGGAAAAAGTTTTCTTAGCAAGAGCGTGTACTGGGGCGTCGCCAAGCGGTAAGGCACCGGGTTTTGATCCCGGCATCCGTAGGTTCGAATCCTGCCGCCCCAGCCATCACTAATAGGTTTTCACGTTATTCCGAATACATCGAAAAATGATGCGAGATATAAAGATTTTTTCAGGCAACGCGCACAAAAAGATGGCCGAAGAGATTGTCGGTTATCTGGAAATGCCCCTCAGTGAAGCCGAAGTAAGAAAATTCAGTGATGGGGAAATATTTGTCGAAATAAAAGAAAATGTGCGTGGCACTGATGTCTTCGTCGTTCAGCCGACCTGTACCCCGGTGAATGATAACCTGATGGAGCTGGTCATTATGGTCGATGCTCTCAGAAGAGCATCGGCGAGAAGAATCACCGCTGTACTGCCCTATTACGGCTACGCCCGGCAGGACAGAAAAAATGCCCCCCGGGTGCCGATTACCGCGAAGGTTGTCGCGGAAATGTTAATGGCGGTGGGGGTACGAAGAGTACTCTGTATGGATCTGCACGCCGGACAAATCGGTGGATTTTTCAACATTCCCGTTGATCATCTCTATGCTGCACCGGTACTCCTTAAGTACATCCAGGAATATTTTGACGATAACGTCATTATGGTTTCCCCCGATGCCGGTGGCGTTGAGCGAACTCGGGCCTTTGCGAAAAGGCTCAACTCCGGTCTGGCCATCATTGATAAGCGCCGGGACAAGCCGAATGAATGCGAAGCAATGCATGTCATTGGTGATGTGAAGGGGAAAACGGCGATTTTGATGGATGATATGGTCGATACGGCCGGTACCTTGTGCGCGGGCGCAAAAACACTCCTGGAAAATGGCGCGAAAGAGGTGCATGCCTGCTGTTCACATCCTGTTCTCTCCGGTCCGGCTATTGAGCGGCTGAAAAATTCCGAATTGAAATCCCTGGTTGTTACCAACTCTATCCCGTTGCGAAGCGAGGCGAAAGAGTGTGGCAAGATTACCGTGCTTTCCGTCTCGGAACTGCTTGCCGACGCGATAAGCAGAATCCATAATGAAGATTCCGTCAGTTCATTGTTTGTCTAGCTGATGATAGAATATAACCAGAAGACTGTCCGAGAATTGTATCCCCGATAACCGGGAATAATTGCAGCATCTCCTCGACAGCTAGCGTCTGTCTGACGAGGTGTAAATACCTGCTTGAAATGCTTTTTTTGAAAGAAAAGAATTTCTAAGACACTTTAAGTTTAAAATTTATCATATTCTGCCCGGTCGATGTACATTTTATCGTAGCGACTGTTTGGCAAAGGAGGAAAAATGCTTCAGGTTGAAATATCCGCTTCTGTTAGAAATACTTCCGGTAAGGGGCCCATGCGTCAGCTGCGTATGCAAGGAATGACTCCTGCTGTGGTATACGGTAGGGGCGCTGAGGCGCAGAACCTCCAGCTGGATACCAAAACACTTATGGCTCAGCTGCTCGAATTTTACCGTAAGAACACCATTGTTACCCTGAAAGTAGATGGTGCCGGGGACAAGAGCGTTATGGTTGGTGAAGTGCAGACCGACCCTGTTCGCGATACGCTTATCCATGTCGATTTTTGTGAAATTGACCTCGAGAAAGAACGTGCCTTTACCGTACCGATCATTTTACAAGGCAAAGCCAAAGGCGTTGACCTTGGCGGGCATATGATCGTTGGTTGCACCACGGTCGTTCTTCAGGGAAAACCTCTTGATATTCCAGATGAATGTATAGTTAATGTGGCCTCTATGTCCATAGGGGATCAAATTCAATGTGCATCCCTCGGTGTTCCTGAGAGTGTGAAAATGGTTACCGATCCAGAAACTGTGGTTGTATCTATAATCAAGCCAGGTGGTGAAAAAGTTGAAGAAACGGTGAGCAAAGTTGGCAAAGATGTGAAAAAGCCGAAAAAATAAGCTCCCCGTAAAAAGCAGCAGTCGGCCCCGGTCGATTCTTACTCGGGTCGTGTTTCATAGCGAAGTCTCTAAGAGGTCTGGAAAATATTTTTTTCCGGACCTCTCGCTATTTCATGCCTTGGAAATTTTTCTTAATTTTTGTGAAGAATTTCATCAAGGTGCTTATCTCCCAAGGGAGAATGAAAAGAGCAGCAGCTTATTTCCCGTTTGATCAGCTTACCGATGCACGACTCATGGAAAAGAAAGATTATATCATTGTAGGGTTAGGCAATCCCGGGGAACAATATTGTTCCACCCGGCATAATGTCGGCTTTTTCATAGTTGATGAACTGGCAAGAAGGTGGACTTCGGCAATTTTTCAGGAAAAATGGCATGCCCAGTACCTTTCTCTGACCGTCGGCGAAGAAAAGGTCCATCTTGTGAAGCCGGTAACTTTTATGAACCGCAGCGGGAAAGCTGTCATGCAATTTTTTCGTTTTTACAAGATTGCTCCTGAACAGTTACTGGTAGTCCATGATGACCTGGATATGGCGCCGGGACGGGTTAAACTTGTCAAAGGTGGCGGAGCGGGAGGCCACAATGGGATAAAATCCTTGGTAGAAATGCTGGGAACGAAGGAGTTTTACCGTTTGAAAATAGGTATCGGCAGGCCGGGGAGTGGTGTTGTCCATGCGGATTTTCCCGTTGATAAATACGTTTTAAGCAGCTTCACGGCGGGTGAGTTGGAGATTTTGCAGTCACGATATGAGAGTTTTGAAAACGGCATCCGTCTCTTCCTGCAGGGGAGCCCCGCCAAAGCCATGAATCTCCTCAATGGCTTGAAGTAGAAGTATCCCCAATAGCCCTTTTCTTGCATTTCTGCGGTCTCTGAGGCGATTATCGGTCCAAAATGAAAAAGGTACGGTAATTGCGTGAGAAATGTGTTATAGTAGTATCTTGAAGTCCAAATTTGGTCTATACAGTAACATCCGCTGCAGCAAAATATCAAAATTCCGGATAAAAAATAAGATACCTTTAACAAGATACCTTTAATAATCCGAAGCTTTCCTTGTATGGCAAATAACTGCGTTGTGTCTTGTACTTCTCTTGTCTATCTTTTGCGGCCTTGTGCAAGGCGTTGTTTTTAAAGGAGATACCTGTGTTTACTGAAGGTGATATGGCAGTTTATCCGGCCCATGGTGTTGGCGTTATCAAAGCTGTCGAAACTAAAACCATCGGAGGAATTGATCAATCATTCTATATCCTGGAGATTCTGGATAACAGCATGAGGATTATGATTCCTACCGCCAGTAGTAAAAATGTTGGTTTACGGGCGATTGTCGGGAAAAGTGAAGTGCGAAATGTTCTCGATATTCTTGCCGATCGTTCCGTAGAGTTAGGTTCTCAGACATGGAATCGGCGCTATCGTGATTATATGGAAAAAATTAAAACCGGCTCCGTTCATGAAGTGGCGATAGTGCTCCGTGATCTTTTTCTGCTCAGCGTAGACAAAGATCTGAGTTATGGTGAGAGAAAGATGCTGGACACCGCAAAAAACCTTATTGTCAAAGAATTGTCTCTTGCGCAGAATACCGAAGAAGCAAGTGTCAGCAAAACCATTGATGCCATTTTCTCCTAACGATAGAGCACACGCACTGTTTTTTCCACGACAGTCGTAGTCGAATCAATTGTATGGACTCTAAAGAAGCAGCTCCGGGCAGATCCAGAAGGTCGGACGACCATTTTCAGGTGACGATTGATGCTGGACTGACGGGGATGCGTCTTGACCAGTTCCTGTCTCATTATCTTCCTGCAGTATCCAGAAATCTGATCATTTCTTCAATCCGCAACGGCTTGGTTTTAGTTGATAATGTACAAAAAAAGAGCAGCTATCGCCTCAAAGAAGATGAGACGTTGACTGGTTCTATCGAAAGCAAACCAGCGATCGAGGTTCTTCCCGAACACATTGACTTCCCGATCCTCTATGAGGACGACGCACTGTTGCTTCTCTCAAAACCTCCCGGACTTGTCGTACATCCGGGCAGCGGCAATCACCATGGAACTCTTGTCAACGGACTGGTGCATCATTGTCAATCAATTGCCGAAGCGGGAGACACACTGCGACCGGGCATCGTCCACCGGCTTGACAAGGATACCTCCGGTATAATGGTCATTGCCAAAACCGACAGTGTCCATCAATTGCTGGTGGACAGCTTTAAAAACCGTCTGTTGCAGAAGGAATATCTGGCTTTGGTTCATGGCGTGCTCAAGGAGAAGACCGGGCGAATTGTCGCCTCAATCGGGCGTCATCCGGTGCAGCGCCAGAAAATGGCAGTGCGGGTTACCGGAGGAAAACATGCCGTAAGTTCCTGGCAGGTTGTTGGGGTACTGGCGAACAGATACAGTCTGGTGAAAGTAGGGATTGAGACCGGTCGAACGCATCAGATCAGGGTCCACATGGCCCATCTCGGTTGTCCTGTCGTTGGCGATAAAGTGTATGGTGCAGGAAAAGACAACAGCCTTTTTCCACGGCAGCTTCTGCATGCATCGAGGTTGATTTTTCATCACCCGATCACAGGGGTTCTTATTAATAAAAGTGCCGGGTTATGGCCGGATTTCAGTCAGATCCTCCGTGACCTCGGGTGGTCCGATGCCGTGGGGGAACAAGAGTGAATATTGCCGTAACCGGTAGTTTGGGAACCGGGAAATCGACTGTATCAAAAATTCTTGCTGCAACACTCGAAACCGAGCTGGTTGACACAGACCAACTGTGTCACCGGCAAATGTTGCCTGGGACCGAGGGATTTGAAGAATTTCGTCGTACTTTCGGTAAAAAGTTCCTCCAGAGCGATAACACTATCGATCGTCTGGCTCTGCGGCAGGCGGTTTTTGAGGATGAAGAGATCAGGATGCAACTAGAAAGGATTCTTCATCCGCTCGTCCAGAGGGAAGTATCCACCATTTGCAGAGAGTGTAAAAGGCGTGGAAAAATCCTCGTCGTGGAGGTTCCTTTACTCTACGAGGTCGGATGGCAAGATCAATTTGATGCCTCTGTCGTTGTCTATGTGCCTGAAAAAATTTGTATAGAAAGGGTGAGGGCGCGAAACGGAATGGCTGTCGAGGAAATCAAGCAGATCCTCAGAAGTCAGATGTCCATCGATAAAAAGCGGGACTGGGCCGATTTTATAATCGACAATTCCGGTACATTTGTCAGTACGGTGCAGCAGATCGCCTGGTTATCGAAAAAGCTTTCTAGAAAGTTAAAAGTCTAGTTATTCAATGATAATCGACCTACGCCGTTGTCAAAAAATAACATGGCCAAAGGGAAACCCCGAACGGCATAAGGAGCCGTAACGAAATGGGTGAAAAGGGTTGGGTTATTTCGTAACGGCTCCTAAATAGCTTGACAGTACAGAACTGAAAACGTATAAAAGAAACGATGATTTTGAAATTCAAATGCCTTTCATTGCTACATCGTTTCGTTGGATCCCGTTAAAATCACCCTGGAACAGATTGTTCCGACGATGGTGTCATGAAGATCTGCAGATTTCTCTTGTGTGGAGTCTCCACAGATCTGGCCATTTTTCCACTCTGTTTTTAAATCTAAGCGACGAAAAAGCTCAAAATAGTTTCTTGACAACCAGCCATGATTTCACTTGCTGTTGACTGGGCTTCGGTATTTTCCCAAGGCGCAGTCACGACAGACAAAATATAACCTACACCGGCAATATTGTATAACTCGTCCGCAGGATGAGCCTTACAATTGGTAACTCCCGAATATCCTGCCAATAATCCCACAAAGGAGAAGAAGATTAATGAATCTGGCGGAACTCAAACTGATGAAAATCGGTGAATTGGTACAGCTAGCACGTTCTTTAAAGATCGAGGGGTACAGTTCATTACGTAAACAGGAACTGATCTTTGCGATATTAAAAGCCCAGTCTGTCAAAGACGGAAAAATGCGTGGCAGTGGTGTCCTGGAAATCCTACCAGATGGTTTCGGTTTTCTCCGAGCGCCGGATTACAACTATCTGCCGGGGCCTGACGATATTTATGTTTCTCCTTCACAAATACGTCGACTGAATCTTCGAACCGGGGATACCATTGAAGGACTTGTCCGAGCGCCAAAAGAAGGGGAGAGGTATTTTGCTCTCTTGAAGGTTGACAGTGTCAATTTCGATCCACCGGATGCGGCTAAGCAGAAGACATTGTTTGGCAACCTGACGCCACTCCATCCAAATGAAGCCTTCAATCTTGAGTGGCAGCCGGATAACATGTCCATGAGAATCATGGATCTGTTTGCGCCGATAGGCAAGGGACAGCGAGGACTTATCGTTGCTCCCCCTCGAACCGGTAAGACCGTGCTGATGCAGAAAATAGCCAATTCCATAGTGAGAAACCACAAGGAGGTCTATCTCATCGTTCTGCTCATTGATGAACGTCCGGAAGAGGTGACGGAAATGACCCGGAGTGTCAAAACTGCCGAGGTGGTCAGTTCAACCTTTGATGAACCTCCGCAGCGTCATATTCAGGTTGCCGAAATGGTAATTGAAAAAGCGAAAAGGCTGGTTGAACACCAAAAGGATGTGGTTATTCTCCTTGATAGTATAACCCGACTGGCCAGAGCATATAATACAGTGACACCTGCCAGCGGCAAGATTCTTTCCGGTGGAGTCGAGGCAAATGCACTGCATAGACCAAAACGCTTCTTTGGTGCGGCAAGAAACATTGAAGAGGGTGGCAGTCTGACCATTCTTGCCACCGCTCTTATCGAAACAGGAAGCCGCATGGATGAAGTAATTTTTGAGGAATTCAAGGGAACTGGCAATATGGAGCTGGTTCTTGATCGAAAAATGGCCGACAAACGTATTTTTCCGGCGATTGATCTCAAACGTTCCGGGACCAGGAAGGAAGAGCTGTTGATGAAGCCAGACACCCTCAATCGGATCTGGATACTCAGAAAGCTTCTCAATACTATGAATCCTGCCGATTGTATGGATTTCCTGGTGGATAAATTGAAACATCAGAAATCGAATGCTGATTTCCTGGACTCGATGAATGCGTGATTTTTTGACGGTGCATCAGCAATGCACTATCAATTTATGTTGAAAAAATCCGCTGTTTGAGTAATATAACGGACTTGTTTCCTGAGAACATCGTAACAACATTATAAATTGAATATCGCTCATCATGATGAGTTGGAGGAATTATAGCTATGAAAGAAGGTATACATCCGGAATATCATAAAATTACTGCAACCTGTGCCTGTGGCAATGAAGTCGAGTTGGGGACGGTAATGCAAGAGATGAAGGTTGAGATCTGTTCTGCTTGTCATCCGTTTTTTACCGGTAAGCAGAAACTTGTCGATTCCGCAGGTCGTATTGAAAAATTCAAGCAGCGTTATGCAAATCATTATGCCAAGCTAGAGAAGGGCAAGGCTTAATTTCGACGTTTTTCCTTGTCGGAGCCCATCCCCGACTACCGAATTTTCTCATCTGTCCACAACGATGCAAGCCATGGTTGTGGACTTTTTTCTTTCTTCCTTCGAATAAACGCTATGTTTGAAAAATTTGCTGATCTTGAGGACAAAATTTCTCATCTGGAAGGCCGGTTGTCTGATCCTCAGCTGGTAAGTGATCAGAAGGAATATCAAAAAGTTGTTCGGGAACATTCTAATCTGACCAGACTGAACGAAAAGTATTTGGAATATATGAAAGTTCAGGGCGAGATCGAGGAAAATAGAAAAATCATTCACGATGAGGAGGAAGATCATGAGCTGAAAGAACTCGCTAAAGCGGAGCTTGAAGAACTTGCTGCCAAGGAGAAAAAACTGGACCAGGAGATGAAAATCATTCTCTTGCCAAAAGATCCCAACGACGATAGAAATACTTTTTTGGAAATTCGGGCTGGTACAGGAGGGAACGAAGCAGCTCTTTTTGCCGGCGATCTCTTTCGCATGTATTGCCGTTTCGCCGAAGAAATGGGCTGGAAGGTTGAGGTCATGAGTTCGAGTCCGCTCGGAATAGGCGGTTTTAAAGAGATTATTGCCCTGATAAGCGGCGATCAGGTCTATTCAAAACTGAAGTACGAGAGCGGTGTCCATCGGGTGCAAAGAGTCCCTGAGACGGAAACACAGGGACGGATACATACCTCGGCGGTAACCGTGGCGATTTTGCCCGAAGCTGACGAAGTGGATCTGAAAATCGACATGCATGAGTTGAAATTTGATGTGTTCCGCTCCTCCGGTCCGGGGGGGCAGTCGGTAAATACTACCGACTCGGCTGTGCGGGTAACCCATCTGCCCAGCGGACTGGTAGTTATTTGCCAGGATGAAAAATCACAGCATAAAAACAAGGCCAAAGCCTTGACTGTCCTTCGAGCCCGTCTGCTGGATAAACTGGAACAGGAACGTCATGATAAAATTTCCGAGAACAGAAAGAGCCAGATCGGCAGTGGTGATAGAAGCCAGCGAATCCGTACCTATAACTTTCCGCAGGGCCGAATGACCGACCATCGCATAAATCTCACCCTGTATAAACTTGATGCTATAATCAGCGGCAAGCTTGAAGATGTCATCTATCCTCTCATCACCCATGATCAGGCTGAAAAACTTAAGGCTATCCAATAAGTGCCATGCAGCAATATTTCGTATTTTGTCTGGTGACTGATCTGCAACTTCATTCCGTGCATGTGCAATGCGGCTGAGAGAACTGCTTCACTTCGGTGAGATGGAGTTGCGCGCTGCGGCGGTGCCGGAAGCGTCACTTGATGCCCGACTTCTTCTGCAGCACTGTACGGGAAAAAGGAGAACGGAGATTTTCCTCGAAGGTGAATCCGAGGTCGATCAGAATATTGAGGAGAGCTATCAGCTGCTGCTTTTACGCAGGAAAAAACGAGAACCAATCGCCTATATCCTCGGTGAACAGGAATTTTGGTCTTTGCCCTTTTTTGTCAGTCCGGATGTGCTTATTCCCCGGCCGGAGACCGAATTTCTTCTCGACCGGGTTTTTGCTCTCACTGATCCGGAAAATTTTCAAAAAGGATATATTCTTGACCTCTGCTGCGGCAGTGGCGTGATTGCCACGGTGCTCGGTAAAGAAACGGGAAAGACGATAGTTGCCTCGGATATTTCCAGAGAGGCCCTGGAGATGACCAGGAAAAACGCCCAGAGACATCATCTTCATGCCGCACCGATCCTTGTTCAGGGAGATCTTCTCTCCCCCTTTGCCGGACACGGCCAATTTTCCCTGATTGTCTCCAACCCACCCTATGTGAGCAGTGTTGACCTGGCGCAAAATCTCATGCCGGAAGTCGAGGCATATGAACCGCATCTGGCCCTTGATGGCGGAATACAGGGACTTGAGCGTATAGAAGAGATCTGTGACGCATTGCCGCTGGTTCTCCGTCCGGGTGGAGAATGTTTTATCGAGATAGGGGCAGATCAGGGGGAGGCGGTCAAAACATTATTTCAGAGAAATGGAGCAGGTCGGTCGGCTTTTCAGGTTGAGATACTTATCGATTATGCTGGACGTGATCGGGTTGTCCACGCTAGGCTGGCCCAATGAAAAGAGGATATTCTAGACCATGGAAAAACTGATTATCGAAGGTGGCAGGCCGCTGTATGGCGAGGTGAAAATCAGCGGTGCGAAAAATGCAGCCCTGCCGCTCATGGCGGCAACGCTCCTCGCTCCCGGAAGGCATATTTTACGTAATATGCCTGACTTGCGGGATACCCGCACCTTTATCCGTCTTATGGCAAATCTCGGTGTGAAAAGTGAACGAACCGGGAATGTGCTGGTTTTGGATACCACGGACATTCTCCACACCGAGGCCCCCTATGAGCTGGTAAAAACAATGCGGGCGTCGGTGCTTGTTCTAGGGCCACTTCTGGCGAGGTTCGGCAAGGCCAAGGTTTCGCTGCCGGGGGGCTGCGCCATCGGTGCGAGACCAATTAATTTCCATATAATGGGGTTGGAACGCTTGGGAGTCACCTGTAACCTGGAAGGAGGTTATGTCGATGCCGCTATCGAAGGACCGATGCGCGGCGATGTCATTTACTTTGATATTCCTTCGGTTACCGGAACGGAAAATCTCCTCATGGCATCGGTTCTCGCCGAGGGAACGACGGTTTTAAAAAATGCCGCGAAAGAACCGGAGATCGGTAATCTTGTCGACATGTTGAATGGCATGGGGGCAAACATTGAAGGCAGGGACACGGACAGATTAACAGTCCATGGCGTCTCTCATCTCTCCCCGGCGGATTGTTCGATAATTCCTGATCGAATCGAAACCGGCACCTATCTTATTGCCCTCGCGGCAACCGGCGGGGCTGGAACCGTGACCAACTGCAACCCCACCCATCTGCCGTCACTTCTCGAAAAGCTTCGTGACGTCGGACTGAGGATTACCGAAACCGATTCGACCATCAGCCTCGACTGGCCAAAACGGCAAGATAAACAACAACTGCTGGGCAATGTTGATATCAAGACCATGCCTTATCCAGGCTACCCGACCGATTTGCAGGCACAGTTTATGGCTCTGATGACCCTTAGCTCCGATACCTGTGTCATTAACGAAACTATCTTTGAAAACCGTTTTATGCACGTGGCAGAATTGCACAGAATGGGTGCCAGGATAAAAATTGATGGACACTTTGCCGTGGTAACCGGTCGGGGAATGGGTGGTTTGAGCGGGGCACCGGTGATGGCCACCGATCTTCGTGCCAGCTCTTCGCTGGTCATTGCCGGCCTGGCTGCCTCCGGTCGAACGCAAATCTCGCGTATTTATCATTTAGAGCGGGGCTATGAAAATTTAGTTGATAAACTTACCGGGCTTGGGGCAAGGGTCTGGAAAGAACAGGAATAACACGGTATAGTTTTATAGTCATCCAGCAAATTTTTTTTCTTTTCAACACATTACAGGGGTGTAGGAAAATCTTATTTTCGTGATTGATTTCATAAAAAAGCATAGAGAGAGAGTGGCTCTTCTCGGAGTAGGTGTAGCCTTCCTCATTTTTATCGGTGGCGGAATCTACCTCCAGAAACATAAACGCGAGAAAGTCCCTCTGTCGGCTGCTGCGGAGCGTGTGGAACTCAAGACCGGGCCTGAGCAAACGCAGCAAAGCCAAAGTTCGACGAAACCGCCTGCGACGAATACCACCTATTTTCTCAGGCCATCTCCAGAGGAGCTTTTCGAACATTTAGCGGCCATGGAAAATCTCAATGCGGATGTCATTGACAAAAAAATTTCCCAAATGCCGGTTCTCTGGCCGGCCTACTTTTTCGCCCTTCGACAGAGAGAAAATGGGCAGATGAGTGTAGTGCTGGATGTGTCGAAAGATGGCTTTGGCGTGGTGCTGGAAAGCGCTGTGGACCCGGGGCTCTATCCGCAGCTTCTCGAACTGGCCCGTGGAGAAAAAATATGGATCGGCGGAAAGATCCTGGCAGTCGATCCGGCTGGAACCGGCACGGTTTATCTTGAAACCGATCAGCTCAGAATCGGTGCCGAGCCTCCTTTTCTGCCAACCCATCAGCAATAGAAGACATCACTCAGCGGCCGTTACAAAATGTGGCGGCCATTTTCGCCCCTTTCGTTCCGCCTGCTTGTGCTTTTTCGAGCATTCCACGGCCGTGGTGTATTTTTAACCACGATTTATAGCCTGTTTGCAATACCGACAGCAGGGATTTTCAGGGTAGAGGAAGGGTTATGGTAAACAGTCCTCCTCCTGTCGCAGCGTTTTGCGCGACAACAGTGCCATGATGCTCCTCTATGGTCTGCTTGACGATCGCTAATCCCAGCCCGGTCCCATCCGCTCTGGTTGTAAAAAATGGTTCGAATATCTTTACCATCTGGCTCTCGACAACTCCCGGTCCATTGTCGCGAAATGAAATTGAAATTGCGTCGTGGTTCTGAGTGGTTTTCGTGTCATGGGCCGTAATGGTGATACGTTCATTACCTGCCGGACAAAAAGCCAGACCATTGTGAATAAAATGATTGAACACGGTAAACATCTGTTTCTCGTCCGCCCATATATCAAGCGTCCTGTTAAAGTCAAAAATGATCTGAGCTGTTGTCGGCCAGGCTGGATCTGCTCTCTGCACCTGCACCACTTCGTCCAGACAATTGCGCAGTGAAAACCAGTTACAATGACAGTGTTCAGGTCGTGAGAATCTCAGGAAATCTGAAATAGTTGTGATCAGCCGGTTTGACTCTCTCTGGATTATGTTGGTCAATTGAAAATTGGCGTAACTTTTCGCCCCTTCCTCCGAGAATTCTTTGGCCAAAACCTGGGCAGAACCCGATATGGCTGCGAGTGGGTTACGAAAATCGTGGGCGATACTGGCACTCATCATACCGATGGCGGCAAGTTTTTCAGTTTGTCTGACCTGTTGTTCCAGTTTTTCAATTTCGCTGATATCACGCAGGGTAATGATCTTGTGCGGCTTGGCAGAGGCTTTTTGTTCATTTTCCGAGCCTTGAATGATCATGTGGGCATAGCCGATGCGTGCTTTCGTTCCGTCATCTTTGAGAAAATCGGTGGTGAGTCGGTGGTTTTCTTCCGAGAGCTCCAGGTTTGGAAAAACGGCGGCCAACTTTTGGCCGATCAGCGTCACTGCCTTGTTGTGGCCGACTATGTTATCAACGGCAGCATTGGCTGAAGTGATGATGCCTTCGCCGTCGATGGTGATTATCCCGGTGGAGATATTATCGAATATTTGCTTATAGAGGATGGCTAGGCGATCAAAATTCTTCAAGGAATCGCTCAGCGCATCTTCTGTCTTCAGCAGGCGCTTGCCGAACATGGTACTGAGGATAGCCGCAAGAAAAAAGGTCAGACCGTGGACGGAAAAATTATTGAGGTTGGCCATGGAAGAGGTCGAGGGAATAACTACATATTCCAATATATAGGCGGGATAGAGTCTATAGGTTTCGAGAAAAAGAAGTGTGCCGAATAAAAGCGTGGCGGCGGCTGCGGCAACCAGTCCCCCTTTCCTCGGCAGGATGAGCCCGCCGGCGACAATGGGAAAAAAGAATACCGAGCTGAAGATGGAACTCGACGATCCAGAGAAGAAGACCAGGAGAGCTGCAAAGCAGGTATCGATGAGGATCTGGATAAAACCGAATCTACGCAGACTCCCCTGGTAATTGAGCAGGAAAGAAGCGGAAAAAATGGTTGTCAGATACACTATCAGGAGAAGCAGGATAAATAAATTGGCTGGAACTATGATTACATCAAACTCTGAACCCTGAAAGATATAGCTGACAGCCAGCAGCAAGGTATACAAAATTGTACGCAGCAGCAGCATCCAGAGCAGCTGATTCCTCTGGAGCTGATCGGTGCTTATCGTATTTTGGGTTCGGTCGAAAAGAAGGGGAGAATTCATGGATCAGATCAAACCATATTTCTTTACTTTATAACGCAGAGATCGAAAACTGATCTGCAGAAGCTCAGCAGCCTTCATTTTCGAATTGTTGGTTTTCGTCAAGGTATGTGAGATGAGTCGTTTTTCAAGATTTTCAATTATCTTTTCAATACCGAGATCATAGAGTTCCTCTTCACTTTCAGCGGCCTGCATCAGAGGATCGGTGGAGGAGAAGGAAGTCTCGTGCGGTGATTCCTTGATGCCGCCTGCAAAGGTGAGACTTTCCGGAAGGATAATATTCGAGCTTTCCAGAGCAACGCCCCGTTCAATTATATTTTCCAGTTCTCTGACATTGCCTGGAAAATTATAGTTCATCAGTACCTGCAGGGCGTAGGAGGATATCTCCTGAATTTCCTTGCCGAGCCGTCGGGAATATTTTTTTAGAAAATGATCAACCAGAATCGGGACATCATCTTTTCGTTCGCGCAGTGATGGCACGCGCAGCGGTACAACGGCAAGTCGGTAAAAGAGGTCTTCTCTGAACCTGCCCGCCCTGATTTCATCTTCTAGTATTTTGTTGGTAGCGGCAATGATCCGGACATCGATCCTTTTGGTTCGCGTCCCGCCAACCGGTTTGATCTCCCTTTCCTGAAGAACGCGAAGGAGTTTTGTCTGGATAATCGGCGTCAATTCACCGATTTCGTCGAGAAAGGCGGTGCCGTTGTTCGCTTCATCAAACAGGCCGGCTTTATCATGTATCGCCCCGGTAAATGCCCCCTTGACATGGCCAAAGAGCTCACTTTCCATCAGGTCTTCGGGTATGGCGCTGCAGGTGATGGGGACGAAGTTGTGCGAGGCAACCTTGCTGTGATCATGAATCGCCCGGGCGACAAGTTCCTTGCCCGTGCCTGATTCACCGTAGATAAGAACATTTGCCGGAGTGGGGGCAACACGCCTGATCATGTCGAATATTTTCAACATTTCCCGACTTTTTCCGATGATTTCGGGGAAAGCCGTGGTCAGTTCCTGTGATTTGCTGCTGTAGATATTTTTGTTGGTGGCTGATTCAATAACCGATTTGATTTCATCGACGTTAAAAGGCTTGCTGATATAATCAAAAGCCCCGTTTTTCATCGCCAGAACTGCATCATCCGGCGAGGCAAAAGCGGTAATGAGTATCATTGGCAGCTCCGGGGATTTCTCCTTCACTGTTTCCAGAAGTTCGATCCCGGTCATGCCGGGCATGCGGATATCACTGACAATGACGTCGACCAGTTGCTTGGCAAGCGTATCAAGAGCGTGTGCCCCGCTGTCTGCCGTAGTTACCTCATGACCATCTTTTTCCAGAAGAATTTTCAGGAAATCCCGCATGCTCCGCTCGTCGTCGACGATTAATACCGAGGCCATGACCACCTTTCTGAAAGAGTAACAAATTTTGATAATGTGTACGATGAAGCTGCACCCTGCCAATGTGCTAAAATCAAGTTTGTTATGATGATATATTAAATAACGGCAAGAGACAAGGTGCGGATACAGAAGTAATTGAGGAAAGAATGTGTGCTTGGCAATATTTTTGAGATTGTCTTTGGGAAAGGGAGAGATCCCGTTTGACAGGAAAAACGCTAGGGCAAGTATCTTCAAGAGATTATTTTCTTAGTTTGTAAAAGAAAAATAATCTCTTTCGGCTGGAGAGGGTTCACGTCAATGGTTTGTAAACCAGAGAACCGTGGGCTTGGCTACATTTTAGGCTGGTTGAGTTACGCGGTTTTATGGCAGCAGGGCAGCGGCAAGAGTTTTCGCCGACTCGGTCAATAGCTGTTGCTCTATGAGTTGCTTTGCTGCATCAATGTCTATTCGACGCTCTTTCACAGAGTCCTGGAGCTGATTGATGGTCAACGCGTCATGAACTATTCGTGCTTCCACGGAAGCATCTGGCGCTAGGCGGGCCTGGTCATCAAGAAGTCGGCAAATATCAACAATCATTTGCTCGCCGGCACCGACTTTTTGCAGGATTGACCGGGCGGCCTCCTGTCCTGTGTCGTGGAGGTAGGCGGCACAGAGGATGACAGCAAGGTTTCCTCCCTCTGCCTTGCCGATATTTTCTGCATGTCTGGCAGCAGTAGTGGCCTGACGAATGCTTTTGAAATCGGCGTGAAAGTGGCGTTTCATTTCAACCGCGACCTTGTCTTTCAGCAGGTCTTCTCTGGTACCCATAAATTCTTCGGGCAGGGTTCCCAGACACTGCTCGGCAAACTGGCAATAGGAAGCGCAGCCGAAATCCATTTTTGGATTAACCAGTCGATGTTGACAATGACTGCATTTTCTTGTGGTATCGTCTTTATAAAACTCAATAATAAAACCACATTTTGGACAGTTCACTTCAAAGATTGCATCATCTTTCCAGTACTTCATATCCTGGCCTGGGCATTTCATAAGAATTCTCCTGAAAATAGTGTTCGCCACATTTGTAATTGATCTGCGTAATAGAGAGTGGGCCAATGTTGCGCTCATTATAACGTGAATCGTGGCAATGCCTTTGATATAGGTCAAAAACAGGTTAAATATGATGATATTTTTAGGATCAACAAAAAAGGGAAATACCCTTTAAACGGTATTTCCCCCTCAGTAACACAAGGCAGCGGTAATTATAAAACGGGGCACTGTTCTTCCATCAGTTTTTTAACGGCGAGTACAGAAAGCGAATCATCGGGTAATTCGAGGAGGGAGCGACGCTCCATGTCGAATTCAAGCAGGGCGGCGTCGTTGGGGATAATACCGGCTATGGGCAGGCCGATTTCTTCAACTTCTGCAAGAAAAGCATCGCTGAGCTTTTCCGGGCCCCGGGTGACGACAATAGCCAGGTTTTTCACATCGAGCTTTAACCCCTTGAGCATGGTATAAATGCGTCGAACAGCCCGTAAGCCACGTAAGGAGTAATCGGTGACCAGATAGAGCATATCCACCCGTCCGCTGGTACGTCGACTGAGGTGTTCCATCCCAGCCTCGTTATCAACGATCATATATTTATAGTGAGCGCTGAGTTTGTCTGTGAAATTATTCAGGATGTTATTCACCATGCAATAGCAGCCCTGGCCTTCCTGCCTGCCCATAACCAGAAGATCGAAGGTCGGCCTTTCAATCAGTGCCTGTTCGACAAGAAGTTCGAGGTAATTTATTTTATCCATCCCGGAAGGGATACCTTGCGGGTCTTTCATGTAGGTTTCACGAATGTCACCAATTGTTTTCGGAACTTCCAGACCAATGGTTTCCCCCAGATTGCTGTTTGGATCAGCATCGACCGCAAGCACGGGAGATTTTCCTGATGCACTCATGTAACGGATAACCAGTGATGCCACAGTGGTTTTACCAACCCCGCCTTTTCCAGCAAACGCTATAACTTTACTCATACTTGTCTCCAATTAAATGATACAAAGCAAATGATTAGATTCATTTGCATTCTGCCATATTTTGGCATAGTTTTCAGCTCCAGGTGAATAGTAAACATTTTTAGTGAAAAAAAAAGAAAAAACCATCTCTTCCGCCCAGGATGGAGAGATGGTTTTAATTTCGGCAAAGCACCAGTGCCGCACAGGGAACATTATAAAGCCTTCGCAAGGGAAATCAACAGAGAGTCTTGTTCGTCACGAAAGTCTTTCTTTTTCAAGCGGGTACGGTCAACGGGTCAGGCAGTTGCCGCTGATTTTCTTTTCTTCTTTTTTTTGTCTGCGACCGGAGGCCCGAGAAGGGATTGAATACGCGCTATATCTGCAGCATTAATGGTACTGTTTTGTCTGATGCCCAGTTGCTGTTCGTCGATGCCAAGGCAGAGGCCGAGCAGTTGCGGATAGAGAAGTACTGGGAGAAGCTTTGCCGAGGGATTCTCGTTGGCCATGTTTTTCTGAGCCGTATCAAGCTGCAAATGACAGTATGAACAGATAGGCGTAATAAATTCGGCCCCGGCCGTCTGGGCGCCGGTGATTTTTTCATTCAATAACTTTTCGGAAAGCTCAGGGTTAATTCCGGCTAGTGCTGCGCCGCAACATTCCAGCTTGCCTCGCCAGTCAAGACTTGTTACACCGGTGACCTGCAGAAGTTCTTCGGTAATTCTCGGAACAAAGGAGTCGTCAAAGCTGGTAATTTCTCTTGGCCGTAAAATATGGCAGCCATGGATCACCGAGATGTTCAGATCGCTAAATTGATTAACCAGTTGGCTTTTAATCTTCTCCGATCCGACCTCCTCAAAGAGGACGGTCAGGTAATGTTTTATCTGCGCGGTTCCGCTATATTGCAATCCTTCCTTGGTAAGATAGCCGTTCAGTTCATCTTTTAACTGACTGTCCCTGGCCAGAACATTTTTTGCCTTCTGCAGACTGGCAAAACAGCAGTTACAGATCACCAGGATATCCAGATTCATTTTTTCGGCAATGGCCATATTGCGAACAGATGGAAGGAGATAGGCCTTCTCGTCGACGTTGCGTGCCGGATAGCCACAGCAGTTGAAGTCTGGAACAACGTGGAGTTCTATACCAAATTTATTGAACACCGCTTCGGTCGAAGTTGCGTATTGCTGGATACGTATGGGGATATTGCACCCTTGAAAAAATGCGTATTTCATGAACTCGCTCCTGCCTCGATTCTGTTGATGGCGCTATTCTTAAGGTTATAGAAAATATCACACAGTTCCACCTGATTAGGGCAGTGTTCCTGGCAGAGGTAACAGGTGGAGCAACTCCAAATCATCTGGGAACCCATGGCCAGTTCCACATTACCGATACCTAAACTGAACATGATCTGATGGGGCAGCAGGCCGAGAGCTTCCCCCGGATTGTCATAGCTTCGCACCACCGGGCAGATATTGGTGCAGCGTTGGCAGGAGAAACAGCCTTTATAGCTGTTATTGCCGAATGGTGAGGTTTTGCCAAGAGTTATTGGGGAAGTGAGATCGGACAAATGTTGAAAATTCTTTTTAAAGAGCTCAGTAACTTTTTTGAGAGCTTTGAGATGGTCGTCGACAAAGTTTTGTGCCAGTGCCAGGGGAAAAGAGAAGTGACTGAGCATGGTGGTTTCCGGCGTGCCGGTAGTGAGCAGACTGTATCTTGCGCTGACAAACAGTTCTTTCAGATTGATGCCGGAAGGACAGACAGTGGTGCAGCGATCACAGCTGGTGCAGACATACAGCCCCTGCTGCATACGTTTTACGATCTCGGCGTCATGTTCCTTGTTTGCGGCAAATCTTTTCAGATATTGAACTTTTTCTGATGGGAGAATGAAATCATTTTTAAATGTTTCATAGAACATGTTTGAGGAGCATTCAAGTGAACAGGTCCCGCAATGGGTGCAGGCGGAAAGGCCGATCATCTGCCTGTTGAGAATATTTGCCGGCTCGTTGATCTCATCGCCGGTGACACTTTTGATGATGAGACTGACTGGTGCGGCAAGGATATGAAACATTTTACTGAAGGGCAGCCAGGCTAAAAAGGACAGGGAGGCGAGAATATGCAGGTACCATAATATGGTTACTGCCGCAGAATCACCTAAAATCGCCGAGAACGGCCGGCTGATTTTAGCTATGGTAAAACTTGCAAAAGCGGCCCTGTTTGAATCGTGACATTCAATGCAGCTGTCACCGTTTACTTCGCGACCTCGGGCAATGAGCTCCGGGGAGAAAGGTTGTACGGCATTGGGGGATACGACTCCGTTTTCCTCAACCCAGAACGCTTCAAGGGCTTTGGCCTCCTCTTCGTCTAAAGAGGCATATTCATCGACCATATCCTGGTAGATAGTGAAGGAGGATATTTTTGCGCCTTCAAGCAGCATACCTGAGAAAATAATGACCCCGACAAAGAGAAGAGCTGCCCAGTCACTCGGATCGGTCTTTAGTCGCTGTGTTTTCAGTGAAAATCTTCTATAGACGGCTAATCCCACACCGACAAGGACCATGACGCCAAAAAGATTTCGCAGGAAAAGAAAGGGGTTGAGGGTAGGTTGATAATTACTGAACAATGATTCAGACACTGTCGAGTCAAGGGCGTGCATGAAAAACAGCAGGATAAAACCAAAGAAAATAAGGGAGTGCGCTGTCCAACGGAGAAAGCTCTTGTCAAAAATGCGTTTCTGAAAGATGAGATCGACGAAAAGTGATTTTAAGAAGAGAACAATCCTGGAACTGAAGAGCACCTGCAAAGTCCCTTGCAGGGCAGCACTGATTCTGCCGCCAGCACTGAGGGTCGGCAGAGAAGGGGGTGAAGCGGGACGAATGCCCTGGGTAAACCAGATGGCTAATCGAATAACCAATCCGACCAGACAAACAATGACAGCTACCGCTGTTAGTACATTAAGTATATTGAAATTCATGGTTAAATCTCTATACCCTCAGTCTATTTTCCAATAATTGGAATTATTTATTGGTTTATCAATGTATGTTATATCAGTTGAACCGAATTAGATTCCTGATAACCATATATGATTCTTGCCGCCTCCTCTTCAACTCAACAGTATTCTTTTTAATTACTCGATATGCAATCCGTGCAAACAGGTAAGGTAGTATAATGATTTTCTAGCAGAAAAAAGCCGTTCGGCTGTGACACCGTGTTGTTTTTCCGGTCAGTCACCAGGGCGACCAGTGCGGCAAAGAGAACCATAGTAGAATATACTGTTTTTTATTTCACCAGTCGAGCGGTCATTTGCTCTGGTATAAAAAAAATTGATCATGTGTATCTTAAAAAACCTGTGAGATCAATTGCATAGAGCAGCTCAACCAATGGACATAAATTGGAACTCGTTGGCAGCCGGTTCTTCAGGAAGTTCCAGGAGAATTGTTGTGCCTTCCGGGCCGGTATATTTAATGGATATTTTACCATGGTTTTCCTCGAGAATACCATAGGCCATGCTCAATCCGAGTCCGGTGCCTTTGCCGACTTCCTTGGTGGTAAAAAACGGATCGAATACTTTTGACAGATTTTCCTGCGGAATGCCGCTTCCCGTGTCGGATACCTCAATATACGCCTTGTGCGCCTCACGATCGCGATAGGTCCTGAGGGTGAGGGTGCCACTGCCTTCCATGGCATCAATGGCATTGATGATCAGATTGATCAATACCTGACAGAGCTGGTTTTTGTCGGCATTGACGAGAATCTGGCAATCATCGAGATCTTTGATTATTTTCACATTCATGAAAAGTTTCTGGTCGCGGATCAGCCGCAAGCTTTCGCTGACCAGATTGTTGAGGTAAAAGATATCTTTCGCAGGTCGGGTCTGGCGACTGTAGGCCAGGAGGTTTTTGACAATGTCCTTGCATCGTTCAGCATCCTCGAGGATATAGTCGAGGTTGACCGCCAAGGGATTGTTTCTCTCAAGTTTTTCCCGCATGAGATTACCGTACAAGAGGATACTGGTCAGGGGGTTGTTTATTTCATGGGCGACACCAGCTGCCAGGCGGCCAAGAGATGCGAGTTTTTCGGACTGGAAAAGCTGACTTTCCGTTTCCTCAAGTTTTTTCTGGACTGCCTGTCTTTCTCGTAAATCGTTGAAAATTCCTGCGGTTGCCGCTTCCAGACCATCCTCGTAAATGATCGTAGCGGTCATTTCAACTGGGATCTGTTCCCCATTTTTGTTGATGACATTGACTTGGGTGCTGGGAAGCTTTCCTGTCTCGCCGATATCTTTATCGCGAAGTTTTTTCATAATTTCGCGGGCGACACCGGGTGGATAGAAATCTTCAATATTGACAAAGTTTGCTTCGTGAGCTGAGTAACCAAAGAGGTCCTCCGCTGCCTTATTCATCAGGATGATTTCACCCTTGCGATCCGAGGCCACGATGGCACTGACCGAACTTTGCAAAACTTTGTCAATGAACTGGCGGATGTCGCTGTACTTTTTCTCCAGGTGCTTTATCTTCGTTATGTCACGGAGGCTTTCAATGACATATTTAACCTCGCCATCGTCCCCTAAAATTGGCGAAAAAACCCGTTCTTCCCAGTTGATGTCCCCATCGGCGGTAATGTTTTTGTGTACAACGGACTGATTCTGTTTGGACTGCAATACTCGTTGCAGGGGGCAGTTTGCACCAATACAGGCCAGATGTTTGATTGACTGATCTTCAGAAAAAATATCCTTGCAGCTTCTCCCGACGATTTTTCTGTTACCGATATTATTACGTTCAAGAAATTTTTTATTCGCCGCAAGTATCGTCCGATCCGGTTTGAGAATGAGGGTCGGAAACGACAGAGCGTCAAAAACCCGAAGCCTCCATTCGGCTTCATTCGTATCAAATTCGGTTGAATCTACCATAGGGTTGTTAACTGCAAAGAGTCTGAATCTCAAAGACCGGCAAGAGGGGCAGGCGAAATTCCTGCTGTTCCGCCTTTGCCGGCTGTCTTCTGCTTATACTGAGGTCGGTATGAGAAAGGTTTCGGTAAGAAGTTTTAAAGTCGTTGTCCCTTGGTGTGCCGGGGTAACCAGATACATGCTTGTCCCGGCACAACCGGAAACCAGAATTTCAATGTCGTTTTGCTTGAGAGCATTAAAAGCTATGTCGGCTATGCCAAATCTATCCTGAAAATGAGGGCCGTGTAAATATAATATATCCACAGGCTGCCTGAGCTGATAGGTTGACTGCATATCGCTTTTGACCCAATTTTCCAACGTGTCGTTTAATGGTTCAAAAGGAATCTGGTTGAAGAGCAGGTGGAGTTCTGTCCTTTCTTTATCGGCGGCGTGATACGTAACCAGCTCGAATCGTTTTATATGCTCCTCCAGCAGCGCAACCCTCTGCCCCCATTGTTCCATCTGGTTTGCCGGGAAGGACAGTGTGATTAAGGCCAGACCATCCTTTTCGGTGATACCGTAGACCTTAACCCGCGCTTCCTTATACACTGCAATTGTTTCCACTGCTCTTCCTCCACACATGGGCAGATCACGGCTGGATCTGTGTTAACCGAAAACCCTGCCGAAAGGGAGCGTGATTCACAGGGAGTTCGAGAACATCCTGCAGTTTGTCGGCAATAGCATCGAGCAGGTTATAATCCGTGTTCAGCGCAATGGCCGAAATAGATGTACTGAGTGAGTGAACAGGGAAGTCGTGTCGAGCGAAAAAGGCCATCAGCAGCCCCAGGAGCCTGCAGCTGTTCCGGTGCGGAAAAAGAGTCAGCGTCCCGACGGAGGAGATGAAACTGACATGCTCGTTTTGAAAGGAGGAAAAATTGAGGATTTGCTGCACCCTGCCAAGTTCGGAACGATCAATACAAAAACTGCTCTCAGGGATGCAGGTGACGACAGAATGGCAGAGAAAGGGTATGTTGATACTTTTTTCAGCAAGCAGATGCAGCAACTGATAAATCGAGGAATCGTCCGATGCTTTGCAGGCAACAGTCACCTGTACCAGTTCTTCACTGAATTTGATACCACCAATGCGAACTTTTTGACCATTTTCCATTGGCACGCCGAATAAGAAAAAGCCGTTATCCCCTGCCGTGGTCAGGGTGGCAGGGGATAACGGTAGAGATGCTAGAGATTGTCCTGGACTATTTCCATAAGCTTGTCGAGATCAATAGGTTTGGGAACAAAATCATCAGCCAGGGTCGTTTTACCACCCATATGGGTATAATTCGTCGACTTTATTGCTTCAGTAACCGCGGTGAGCAGCACAATGACAATATCTTTATATTCATCAGAGGTTTTCAGTTCGTCACACAACGTGTAGCCGTCTTTTCGAGGCATCATGACATCGAGAATGATCAGGTCAGGCCGTTCTTCCTTGATGCGATCCATGGCTTCGACACCATCGTATGCCTTGGCAACGCGAAAGTTGGCACTTTCCAACTTCATGGAGACCATTTCCACGAGATCTGTATCGTCATCTACCACAAGAATAAGTTTACTATCGCTCATGTTTAATTCTCCTCCATCTGCTTATTGGTTGAAAACATATTTTATTATTTATACCTGAGGTCGAGGAAGAAGTCCTGCTCTTTCACAAATTTCTTCGACTTTTTCTTCCCACTCGATGGCCATGATATGAAAACCGGCGACCCCTTCAATTTTTTTCAGCCTTTCGATGGTCTCGACGCAGATGGTTACGCCCTCTTCGGCCTGTTTTTCTTTCGGCACTGAAGCCATCCTGTCAACGATTTCTTGAGGTACATCCATACCCGGAACCCGATTTGCCATGTATCGGGCGGCGCCCAGTGATTTACATGGGGTAACGCCGGCTAAAATGTAACATTTCTTATGCAGGCCTTTTTCACGTACTCCTTCCATCCATTTTTCAAATTTATCAACGTTGAAGATACACTGGGTCTGAATAAAATCAGCCCCGGCGGCTACCTTTTTCGCAAGGCGCATCACCCGCAGCTCAAAAGGATCAGCAAAAGGGTTGGCGGCTGCGCCGATAAACATTTTTGGCGGCCCCTTAATATCAGCACCACCCTGAAACAACCCTTTGTCACGCATATCTTTTACCATCTGGATCATCTGGATGGAATCTATGTCGTGAACGTTCATGGCCATGGCGTGATCACCAAATTTGGTATGGTCGCCGGACAGACAGAGCATGGTATCAATGCCAAAAGCATACGCCCCAAGGATATCGGCCTGCATGGCTAATCTGTTACGATCACGGCAGGTAACCTGATAAAGAGGATTCAATCCCTGCTGTTTGATGATAATGGAAGCTGCCAGGCTTGACATGCGCACCATAGCCGTCTGGTTGTCGGTCACGTTTACCGCATCGACAATACCTTCAAGAAATTTTGATTTTTTGACTACTTCATCAAAATTTGATCCACGTGGCGGCCCGCATTCAGAGGTAACTGCCAGATGTCCAGCTGCCAAAATTTTTTCTAATCTACTTTCAGTTTTCATTCTGCCAAATCCTCTCTGATAATCTTTCTCGGTCCACTGCCACCACCAGATCTCCAGTCTTTCGCCGGGATAATATCCAAATATCTATCCTGCAGGCCGAGGGCCTTCAGGCGATCCCAGATGAGTTGCCATGCGCAGTCAACATCATTACTGATCTCACATTTACCACCGGTTGAACCACCGCAGGGTCCATTCATCAGTTGTTTTGCACATCTGGCAATCGGGCAAATCCCTCCGGTAATACCAAGAAGACAGTTGCCGCAGCCCTGGCATCTTTCCGCCCAGACGCCCTGTCGCTCCGAAGCCCCCATAAAGGTGGTGTTGACGGCAGGGAAAACCGGTTTGTCCTTAAAGCGCATGGCTACTTGCTGGACACCACAGCCGCAGGCCATGGACATCACCGCATCAGCGGAATCGATCATCGGTACGAGTTCTTCGACATATTCCGGATCGCATTGTCTCTCAAGGGTATGCTGGCGTATTTCAATATTGCTGCCATTTTTCAGCATTGCCATCTGCAGGCCCGACGCGAGGAGTCCTACCTCTTTTCTACCCCCGGCGGCGCAGACGGTTACACACTCATTACAGCCAAGCAGCAAAATGCGCTTGAACGGTTTAATGTATTCAATAAGTTCTTCTAAAGGTTTTCGTTCAGCAGTGATCATGGTGGTTCACT
The DNA here is from genome assembly GCF_054657295.1 of Desulfocastanea catecholica. Lineage (NCBI taxonomy): Bacteria > Pseudomonadati > Thermodesulfobacteriota > Desulfobulbia > Desulfobulbales > Desulfobulbaceae > Desulfocastanea > Desulfocastanea catecholica. The sequence continues at coordinate 32,583 of NZ_BAAHYZ010000023.1, read as the reverse complement.
CTCCTTGTTTTTTATACCGTCAGCTAAAAAAGCTGCCGGTTACTGCGCTATAGTAGCCTGTGTAGTAGTCCGTACAGGGCTGGGGCCGAGATTGCGTATTTTTTGCGTAATCTCTGTCGCCACCTGGGCAAATCGATGTCCCATGCCTGCTGACATGTTGACCATTTCAAGTCGTTCGCTTTCGATGCCGATCTCTTCAAGATACTTTTTGACATATTCGACGCGTCGTGCAGCTCTTACATTGCCGCTCTTGAAGTGACAATCTCCTTCCAGACATCCGGCGACAAAGACACCGTCAGCTCCTTTTTCGAAGGCGGTGACGATATGCTGTGCATCGACCTTGCCGGAACAGGGCACCCGAATGATTTTAACGTTTGACGGATACGGCAGGCGTAGGCTTCCCGCCATATCCGCAGCAGTATATGCACAGTAGTGGCAGCAGAAAGCTACTATTACCGGTTCAAATTTTTCCATTATGCATTTATCCTTTCAAAAAGTTGTTCCACCTGTGCAAGAATTCGGTCATCTTCAAATTGCATCAGTTGAATGGCCTTGGCCGGACATTCCGAGACACATACGCCACAGCCATGACATTTGGCGGGATCTATTTCGGAATACCCATCCGCATTGATGAAGGGAACGTCAAATGGGCATGCCCTGACGCAGATGAGACAGGCGGCGCATAAGTTGCCGTCGACACGGGCAGAAGCTGCTCCGAGATTGATAACATCTCTGGCAAGCATGGTCTGGGCCCTTGCCGCCACGGCATTGGCCTGGGTAACGCTTTCTCTTATCAACTTGGGCGAGTGCGCCGTGCCGGCCACAAAGAAGCCGGGTACGGACATATCCACCGGTCTCAGTTTGACGTGGTCCTCAAGGAAATAGCCATCGTTGGTGCGCGGCAGTTTGAAGATCATCGCCAGTTCCTCAGTGGAATCGATATCGGCAACCATGCCGGTGCTGAGGCTGAGATTATCGGCGGTGACGGTAATTTTCATGCCGAGTATGGCATCAAAATAGGTCACGTCAACCTGTGCACCTGCTGCCTCGACAACCGGTGGGCTATCAACATCGTAGCGAACGAAAATGACCCCTTTGCTACGTGCCTTTTGGTAGTACTCCTCCTGGAAGCCGTAGGTCCTCATGTCTCGATAGAGAACAAAGATTCGTGCTTCAGGGTTGATTTCAAGAATAGCCAGGGCGTTTTTAATGGCGTTCTGGCAACAAATACGTGAACAATTGGGATTTTCCGCCGTCCGGGAACCGACGCACTGTATCATCACCACGTTTTCCCAATTTTTCACGGCGTCTGGATTCTCATGGATATATTTCTGCGTTTCCAGTTGGGTCCGCACCGCAGCTGATTGGTCGAGCAGGTATTGTGCCGGACGATTTGACAGGGCTCCTGTCGCCAAAATTGTCACCCCATGTTCGAGTTGTCTGTAGAACATCTGCGGCCCGCTTTGCATACCGGTCTTAAACATGCCCGGCATGCCGCTGTGGTCGACGATCATTGCCCGTGTGAAAATCTGAATTTTCGGATGGCTCTGAACTTGCGCTATCAGGTCGCCGACAAAGTCCTGGACATCATCACCTTCGAGTGTTTTGATCAGTTGCTTGGCTATGCCGCCAAGTTTGTCACTTTTTTCCGCCAGATAAATCTGGAAACCCTGCTCGGCAAGTTGCAGGGCTGTCGTCATTCCGGTAACGCCGCCACCGACAACCAGGACATTTTTATTCATCGGCAGGCTCTGATCGGTGAGCGGTTGCGCTTTGACAGCGCTGCCGACCGCCATTTTAATCAGATCTTTTGCCTTTGCCGTGGCCTCGTCCGGTTTCCCGGAGTGGACCCAGGTCGCCTGGTCCCTGATATTGGCGATTTCCACCAGATATTTATTCAGACCGGCCTTGGCTAACAGATCCTGAAATTTACTCAAATGGGTACGCGGAGAACAGCCACCGATTACGACACGGTTGAGTTGCTCTTCCTCAATAGTCTGTTGGATGTTCGCCATGGACAACCGGCTGCAGCCATGTCCTTCCGCCTTGGCAATAGCCACATAGGGCAGCGTGGCGGCATGCTCAACGAGTTTTTCCACCTCGATGACTCCACCGATGTTTTCGCCACAGTCACAGATGAAAACGCCAACCTTAGGCTCTTCAAGACTTATGTCTCTTTCCCGGGCGCCTTCAGACTCTTCCGCCGGTTTTTTGGCGTATTTCGGCAGATCGGCTCCGGCCATGCAGGCCGCGGCACTCGCCTGGACCATCGTATCCGGTATATCCTTGGGACTCTCAAAAGTACCGGCGACGTAGACCCCGGGTTTGCTGGTGACAACGGGATTGAGGCCGACGGTCTTAGGAAAAAAATCACTGTTGAGTTCAACGCCCATCTTGGCGGCGAGAAGTCGGGATTCGTCAGAGGTTTTAAAACCGGTTGACAGGACCACCATATCGAATTTTTCTTCAAATTGTTTGGTGCTGTCATCCTTGGTGTAGGTCATGGTCAGGTCGGCTTCCCCGTCCTTCTGGAGGATCGAGTGGGGCCGGCTGCGCAGAAAGCGGACACCATATTCATCTTTTGCCCGGTTGAGGTAGAGTTCATAATCCTTGCCGAAGGTCCGCATATCCATATAGAAGATAGTCGTCTCTATATCTTCCTGGAAGCGCTCTTTCGTAACGATCGCCTCTTTCAGGGCAAACATACAGCAGGCGTTGGAACAGTATGCCCCGGCACCTTTCTGCAGTCCTCTGGAACCGATGCATTGAATCCAGGCCACTTTTTTAGGCTGTCTCCCGTTTGACGGGCAGACCAGCTTGCCTGAAGTCGGTCCTGATGCGGAAAGAATACGCTCATATTCGAGGCTGGTGACCACATCGGGTAAGGTGGCGTAACCAAGATAATCGAGCGGTGTGGGATCAAAAAGCGATGCCCCCGGCGACAAAACGATCGATGCGCATTTAATCTCGCGTATTATCGGCATATCGTCTGGATTGATTGCCCCGGCCGGGCAGATATCAACCAGGGCCTTGACGTCAGTGCATTTATCCAAATCGATGGAAAATGCCTGCGGCGTGGCCTGGGGATAGCGCATACAGGTTGGCGCCCGGTGGTCAAGACCGGGGCTGAAGCGGACGAATTCCGGAAATTGTTTGAAACATTCTCCGCATGCCGTGCACTTCTCAAGGTTAATAAATCTGGGTTGAGTTTTAAGAGTTACCGAAAAGTTACCTTTTTCTCCAGCCACGTTCTCGACACTCGTCATAGTCATGAGCTCGATATGTTCCTGGCGGTTACTCTCCGAAAGATGCGGAGCAATGGTGCAGAGATCGCAGTTATTGGTTGGAAAGGTCCTGTCCAGCTGGGTCATAAGACCCCCGACGGTAAAATCCTTATCAACGAGAACGACATCTTTATCTGCTTCAGCTAAATCCAGAGCCGTTCGTATCCCACCGAGACCACCGCCGACAACAAGTATTTTGTTATTTTGGGTTTCGATTGTATTTGAGTTCTGCATTGTTACCTTTTCTTGTTACAGGTTTAGCAGGGTTAAACGAATTATTCGGTCAATCCTTGGATAAACTGCTATGGTGTTTCAAATATCAAATTTTGGCAACATCGAGAATTTCCGGTAACTTGTGTTCCCATCCGAGCGTTTGTATAAGCACGCCTTGGGTCTTCTCTTTGAGTGCCTGGATAGTTTCACCGGCAATTTTGATTCCTTCCTGTTCTCTGTTGGAGGATTTCCGGATACGACGAATGAGCTCGTTGCTTATATTTGCCCCGGGCTCACTGTTGGTAATATATTGCGCAATGGCCAGGGATTTCAGTAGAAAAACCGTGGGGATGACCGGCACGCCCAGTTCGTTTACCCTGGACAGGAAATCAGCGCCTGCTGCCACATCGTAAATTGGTGGCGTGATAACATATCTCGCCCCGGCTTTGATTTTTGCCTGGGTGGCCAGCAGGGCCTCGTCTCTGCCTTTGTCGTCGGCAAAAGAACTTATTGTGCAGCCGATTGAAAAATCAGGGGCGCCATCGAGATCAAAGCCACTCATGTCCTTTCCGGATTGCAACGTCATGAGTGCCTCGATAAGTTGAACCTCATCGATGTCATTGACGGTTTTCGCGTCACTGTGATCACTGTCACTCATGTCTTCACTACCGGTGACAATGATGTTCTGAATGCCGAGAACGTGAGCTGCCAGCGCATCTCCCTGTAAGGCCATTCTGTTACGGTCGCGACAATACATGTGCATAATGGTTTCGACACCCTGCTGCTGCAGTATAACTCCCCCGGCCAGCGCACTCATGCGCATGATCCCGTTATCCATATCGGGCACAACCACCGCGTCAACCCTTCCTTTAAGACGGCGAGCATCATTGACCAGTCTGGAAATGTTGATTCCTTTAGGGGTGTGCATCTCGGCCAATACCGCGAATTCTTTTGCCGCTAATCTTTTTTGAAAACTCATAGGCTTATTTTCCTCCTCATCAGGGCAACCAGTTAATTTTTGTCCCTGGATACGTTGTGCGTTTTAGTACAAGGAACTTTCCGGGTGAAAAACGTCGACATCTTTCAGGTCGTCTCCGAGATAGGCTCGTTCATTGGGACCAAGGATTCCAAGAGACAGACAGATCAGTGTCCAGATGTGAACGGTACCGTAATGAGCGCCAAAATGATGTCCGATATCGTGGACCTGGGCATGGCAGTTGTGACAGCCGGTGATGCAGTAATCCGCGCCGGTAGCCATAATCTGATCAAATTTAACTTTCCCATAGGCGCGGCGTTCATCGGTGAAGCCTGATTGCAGGAACCCGCCACCACCACCGCAACAGTAATTATTTGACTTATTTGGCGTCATCTCGATGACATTTTCTTCGCCAACCACTGACTTGATGACATATCTCAGGTCATCAGCGATTTTATCGCCTTCGCCTTTACGGACAATCTGGCAGGGATCCTGAATCGTAAACTTGACTTTTCGGTCCTTGTTCCACGCGGAGCTGACTTTGAGTCGGCCCTCTCTGATCCACTTGGCGTAATAGGTATAAATAGAAGCAACTTCAAACTTATGATCGATATTGAATTTTTTCAGTCCAGCCCGGACTGAGAATGTGATGTGTCCTCACTCCGTATTGAGAAAGACCTTACAGCCAAGTTGGTCGGCCTGCTTGGCCGATACCCTGGTAACCCGCTCCCAGCAGTCGTTGTCCGCGAGAAACAAGCAGTAGTTTTCCGCAGCCCAGCCTTTGCTGCCGTAGGTCCAGTCAACACCGGCAAGGTGGAGGATTTTCCATAGCGGGACCATTTCGTCAGGTTCGGTCACCGGCTCTCGGGAATTCTGATTGAGAAAGAAAAAGGCGCCTTCTTTATCAATGGGTGCCTGCATATCCTTGAATTCGGGTTGCGCTTCCTGATACTCGGCGAGAACGTCTTCGACGACGAAGATAAAATCATCGGGGGCCGTACCCATGGCGCTGTTGGAATCATTCCGAAGTGCCATGTCGCACGATTTCATGATACCCGACGGCCGTTCTTCACGGGGCCATTCCGCGCGAGCGTTAAAGACAAGCTGAGGAATGTCAATTTTCATGGGACAGACATAGATACAGCGCTGACACATGGTGCACATCCACACCCATGGGTGGGTGGTCACCTCTTTGTCCATTCCCATGGCGCACATGCGCAGGAATTTTCGTGGATCCATATCCGCCAGTCCAGTCGCTGGGCAGCCTGAAGCGCAGGCGCCACAGGTGAGGCAGAGATTCAGATTTCCACCGTCCGGGAGGATCTCCTTAACCTTGTCAAGAAAGGAGCTGTGCTTTTTTCCTTTGATTTTGATGGTGCTTTCTGACATTGAGTTATTCCTTTTTTCCTATCCAATTACACATTGTCGGTGATGCAGCAAAATGCCTCGCCGACACTATTTGACTTTGGTTTGAAAATGATGTTTTGGGCCAGTGTATCTACTACGAACCTCCTCTTTGGCGTTTGTTGTCTGGCGGAGTTGGGTTGCTCTCGTCGTTTCATAGAAGTACCTCAAAAAAAATTATGAGATACTTCACGTTAAATACATATCTTTTCGGATACGCATTGGATCAATTATGTGTTTCTCACTCAGGCATACGGCAGGGACAGCTGAGGAGGTAATATTTTTATTATACATGGGGGGCGTGGCAGATTTTTGTACGTCTATTCTTCGTAAATAAGGACTTGTCGCCGGAGTTATATCGCTTTGGCGAAAAGATGTAATTCCCGGTGAAAGAAACATTGAAGTGAGGAGAGAAAAGGGGGTAAGAAAGATGGCTGGGGAAGATGTTCGCCGGCGGAAGATTGACCAATCTCTGCGCAGAGTGCATACACCTGCGGGAAAAATGGTGTTCTTTGGCGAAATCAGGTGTTGCATCTTTAGTAGGCCCTCCGATCAGTCAAGTGAAACGCGATAGCGGATGATTGGTCAAATTGACGCGGTCAGCTGTTGTAAAATCCCCGCTTGCAAATTCCAGTACCAGTTGAATCTACAAATAGGTAAATTAAATGTCAATCCCTATGGAATAGTCCGAAAACCTGCATGAGAGCGTTGTATTTAAGAAAGCAATAAAGATTCAGCAGGCGTCCGTTCTGAATCCCCTTGTCTTTAGGCATTACAGAGGTTCCAGGTGACTTTTTTTGGAGCGGATAAGAGCGGTAGTTTTCGTTTATCAATAATACTTTGCTCTATGTCTAGAATATTTGAAGAGAAAAAGGTGGTCGAAATTATTTCTTCCAGATGGTATTCCTTACACCAGTAAGCGACAAATGCGTCGAGATTTTTATGATACCCTCTGCAGGGATTGAAAATTTACTAAATTTTGAGGATAGACATGAACGATACCCCCTTTACCGGGTCGGCAAGGTATGTTTTAGACCAGGAACTGGCAAAAATTGTGAATATTTCCATGGTGCTGGAAATGCCGCTGCTGCTGAAAGGCGAGCCCGGCACTGGAAAAACCATGCTGGCCCATGCTATCGCCGAAACGTTGAGAATGGAGCTTATCATACTCAACGTAAAATCGAGCATGAAGCTCGTCGAGGCGTTATACCAGTATGATACCCTGACCCGTCTCAACGACAGTCGATTCGGTGATTCCAACAGAAATGTCAGCAACATTAAGGAATATATAAAAATGGGCAAAATTGGTCAGGCATTTACCTCGAACAGCCGCTGTGTCCTGTTGATCGATGAGATTGACAAGGCGGAGACGGAGTTTCAGGACGACATGCTTGATGTGCTCGATCAGATGCAGTTTGATATCATTGAGACGGATGAAACGATACAGGCGCAGCAGAGACCGGTGATCATCATTACCTCGAATGCGAAAAAGGACCTTTCCGATCCCTTTCTCGGTCGGTGCAATTTTCATCATATTGCTTTTCCGGAACCGAAAATGATGCGCAATATCATTGCCGTCCATTTTCCACAGATTGATAAAAAATTGGCAGAAAATGCCATCAACACCTTTTATGATCTGCGAAATATCGAAGGGATAGAGAAAAAACCCGCCACTCGGGAACTGATTAACTGGCTGCGGGCGCTGGCGGCTGATCCGGATTTTCATGATGGGGAGCGTCTAAAAAAACAGATACCCTACCTTGGTGTATTGTTTAAGAAAAGCGGCGATTATCAGCGATCATCGAGCAGCCTTCTCAAAAAACGCTTTTTTTGATCGGAAGACCACGAAATGTTTATAGAATTTTTTTACAAATTAAAAGAGGTCGGCATACCGGTCAGCCCGACCTCTTTTCTTACCCTGCACAGGGCTATTGCCGCTGGGCTGGTGAACTCCATAGATGATCTTTACACCGCCGCCAGAACAACACTGGTGAAAAGTGAGAAATATTTTGATCTGTACGATCAGGTCTTCGCCCACATCTTTGCCGGGATGGAATTGCCGAATATCGATGAGCTTGCCATAGATCTGCTGGCAAGGAGTATGCTGCACGAATGGCTCAAAGACCCAAAAGCCCTTGCTGATGCTTTAGGCATCGACAAAAAGAAACTTAATCAAATGAGTCCGGAGGAGTTGCTGGAATATTTTAAACAGCGGCTGAAGGATCAGGAAGGAAGACACGACGGAGGATCAAAATGGATCGGCACCGGAGGAACTTCTCCGGTCGGTCACTCCGGCGTTCATCCTGGCGGATTGCGGGTAGGGGGGGAATCGAGAAACAAATCTGCCGTCAAGGTCGCCAATGAACGACGCTATAAAGATTATTCGGTCCATGGCGTTCTGACGAAAAACTCCATAGGCGAAGCCTTGAAAAGATTGCGCAACCTTGTTCCCCAGGGTGTAAAAGATCAACTGAATATAGATGCCACCATTTACCAGACCTTGAAAAATGGTGGGGAAATTGAACTGGTTTTTGACCGGGGGATCGTTGACCGACTGAAGATTATCCTTGTCATCGATAATGGTGGCTGGTCCATGGAGCCTCATGTCGATCTCGTGCAGACGCTGTTCAGTTATGCAAAGTCGCAATTCAAGGATCTGAAGACATATTTTTTTCACAATACCATTTATGATCTTCTGTGGCAGGATCCGGCCAGATATAAGCTACCGGTACGGATAAAAGATTTCGATAAACTCGATCCGGATACCAGGTTGATCATCGTCGGCGACGCCAGCATGGCCCCGTACGAACTGATGTCTACCGACGGCTCAATCTATGCATTCGAGAGGAGCGGCAGGCCATCTATTGAACAGCTGAAATTTCTGAGCGGATATTTCAACCGGTCCATCTGGCTCAATCCAATTCCCGCCGAACATTGGCCGTACACCCATTCCATCAATGTGATCCAGTCCATTTTCCCGATGTTTGAATTGTCCCTCGACGGGCTCGAGAAAGGGGTGCAGCATCTGATGAGCCGATAGGCTGAATGTGCTGTTTATAGCCGGAAAAGAACAAGTGCTGCCGGTGAAAAGGGATGCCATTTCTGAAGGACTCTCTTCGGGGTGTCCGCACCAACGCTACATAACAATAAGATCTCATAAGGTACCAGCAAATGTCTCTATTTACACCACAGTGTCTGCCGCTCCTGATCGGGAGTTTGCCCCTTGTCGACCATAGGGCAGCCACGGAACTTATTTTTGCCAGCACCCCGCAAATTCCCTTGTGGCCGCAGTTACCGGTGTACGAGGAAGAAGGTATGATCCTCCAGTTTGTTCCAGGCTTTCCGGGTCTGACCAGTACGAATGGCAAGATATTTATTGATACGGACAATCCAGACTTTGAAACCGAGCTGCTGGCCTTTTATGAAGAGTACCTGCTGGTCACGGAAGGGGAGATACCTCTGGGTGAATCACGCTTTGCACTCGCGCCGGATGTCGCCAGGGGCTTTTATACCTTTCTAGCCGAGGCCGAAAAGAACAAGGACGGCCTGATCGGTCTCAAAGGACAGACCACCGGGCCGATTACCTTTTGTACCGGCCTGGTGGATCAGGCGGGAAGGGCGATTTTTTACAATGATCAGCTTCGCGATGCCGCCGTGAAACTTCTGGCCATGAAGGCCAGATGGCAGACGAAAAAAATGGCCGAGATCGGTGGGCAGCCTATTATGTTCTTTGATGAGCCTGGCCTGGCCGGACTCGGTTCCTCGGCATTTATTACCATCACCAGTGAGGATATTATCGCCTGTTTCAGCGAGGTGTTTGCCGCAGTTCGTGCGGAAGGGGGGCTTGCCGGCGTACACGTCTGTGCCAATACCGAATGGCCGGTGCTTTTCGACTCCGGTGTCGATATTGTCAGTTATGATGCCTATGGCTATTTTGATAAACTGGTTCTCTATGCCGACCATCTGGTACGGTTCTTCTCACATGGCGGGATTCTTGCCACCGGCATCGTGCCGACGACTCCCGAATTCATCGATCTTGAAACGGTGGACGCGCTGGTCGCCAAGTGGTTCGACCAATGTCGGCAACTGCAGGCGATCGGCATTGATCAGAAAACGGTTTACCAGCAGACCCTGATTACCCCCAGCTGCGGGACCGGCACCGTTACAGATGAGCAGGCGAGAAAGGTCCTGGCGCTGACAAAAGGCGTTTCTGAAAAAATCAGGGCATCATTTGCCTGATCCTTCGCTGGACAAAAAGGGATGCGTCTCCGGTTTGCCGGACACACTGCGGGATGTGCCGGGTCGATAGGTTGTAATCAACTGTTTTTTACCGGCCGGAGTTAGTTTTTTGATCTCATTTTCTCTCCGGGTTGCTACGGCTCTGGATGCAGCCTTTTCGCTGTACACCAGGGTAACAGGACGTCGGGAGCGGGTATAGCGCGCACCTTTTCTGAGTGAATTATGCTCCTCGATCCTTCGGTACGGATCTGTTGTGATACCAGTATAATAGGATTTGTCGTTACAGCTGACGATGTAGACATGCCAGGTCGGTACGGGCTCATTCGAGAGCAGTTGTTGTTCTTTGGTCATTGGCTTTTTGTCGGTTTGGGCAGACGGGGTCGGCATAATGGTGCATCGGTGAACGAGAAAAGGGTGGCGGCAGAGGACGGTCTTTTTTGTCCGTCTTGCCAAATCCATTCGCAGATGGTATGCAAGTCTCTTTGGATTGCCCCGAGTTGAATATACTTGATAGTCAATTTTCAGGATAAATGACACATGAATTCGCAAGATGGTAATGAAAACCTGCAGAGGCAGGCCCTCACCGAACACCTCAGGGAACTGCGTTCCTGCCTGATTATCTCATTTGTCGCCGTGTTTATCGGTTTTTGTCTGTCCTACACGGTCATCCGTCCGATCGGCACCTGGTTTTTTAAACCCCTTACCGATGTTCTTCCAGAAGGTACGTCACTTATTTTCACCTCGTACCAGGAAGGGTTTTTTTTTATCTAAAACTCGCCCTGGTCTGTGGTTTATTGATGGCCTGTCCGGTAATCTTTTCGCAGGTCTGGCGTTTTGTCGCGCCCGGCTTGTATAGCCATGAAAAGCGCGTCGCTGTGCCTTTTTCGGTTCTTTCTTCCTTCTGTTTCCTCGGTGGAGCAGCTTTTGGTTACTTTGTCGTTTTCCCGCCGGCATTTCGCTTTCTGGTCGGATATAACAATGAATATCTGACCTCTCTGCCGGCGGTGAGTGAGTATTTTTCGTTAGCGACAAGACTGTTGCTGGCGTTCGGCGTTATTTTTGAGATGCCGATATTCATGGTCTTTCTCGCCAAGGTTGGCCTGGTTGATGTTGCTTTTTTGCAGCGCAACAGAAAATATGCCATTTTGATCAATTTTATCATTGCCGCAATCCTTACCCCCACCCCTGATGTGGTGAATCAGATGATGATGGGCATACCGCTGATAGTCCTCTATGAAATCAGTGTCCTGGCTGTCTGGGCTTTTGGTAAAAAAGGATTTTCCGGCTTTGGTGATGCCTTGCCGCCCAACGAAAACACCCCGGGATAAAAGAATTTCCTAACTGGATTTATTGCTCGGTCTGCATTATAACTAAGAGAGATTTTTCATTTTAATTTGCCCGAATTTACGTGTATCTTCGTCAGAATGTGTTCACCGTAAAAGATCAATCAATAATAACTTATGGAGGTGTTTTATGGGTGCAAAAGCAGATTACGAAAAATTGATCCGGATTGGCAGGCCCCCGAACATAACTCAACGCTTTCCCCATTCACAAGCGCTGATCGTCAGCGGCAAGGTGATTGATCAGGCCCTGGTGGCCAAGGGGAAGGCCATGGCCATTGCCGCCAATGGCCGGAACAGTTTCATCATTCGTGGGGCGCTTATGGCCGCCCAGCGTGCTGATGCAGCATTGCTTATCGAAATTGCCCGGTCGGAATCGAACTATTGTCCGACAAATTTTTACAATATTGCCCTGCATGTTGACTGCATCTGCAATGAACTCGGCATTACCGTTCCGGTGGCCATCCATGCCGATCATTACGGCATAAAAAGTGAAAACGATATACCATTTGCAAAAATGGAAATTCCGTCGATGTTCGATGCCGGGATAACCTCCATTGCCGTCGATGCCTCCCATATGCCGGATGATAAAAATCTGCTGGCCAATCTGGAACTTAATCCATGCATTCCCAAATGGGCCGGGCTCGAGACCGAAGTGGGTGAGATTAAGGGAGAGCAAGGCCTTTCCAATGTTGAAGATGCATCGTTTTTGATAAAGGGGCTCAACGCCCACGGTATCTTTCCCGACTGGATTGCTCTCAATAACGGCTCCACCCATGGACTTGAGGCAAGCGGCCAGGGTATTCAGGTTGAGTTGACCGCCGAAATCCACAAGGCCATCGAGCCATACGGTGTCTCCGGCGCGCAGCATGGCACCTCAGGCAATAACTCTGATAAATTGCGCGCCATTGCCACGAAGACCCATACCACCAAGGCCAATGTGGCGACGGCATTGCAGATGATTTCCTGGGGCGTTGAGGTCAACGATTACGGCAATGCCATCCAGGACAGCGACGGGAATTTCATTAAAGTTGTCGGCCAGGGCGTCTCGGAGGAAATGTGGCAGAGGATGACCGCATACGCCGCTGAAAAAGGCTGGAAAGGTGGTAACTATAAGAATCTCAACCTGCCTTTTGAGAACCTGCTTCTGGCCCAGGAGAGAGCGGTACGGGAGCGAATGAGTAAAAGAGTGGAAGAGTTCGTCTATAATATGCTGACCAGGGTGTTTAATGCCGATGGCACAGCCAGTTTGGCAAAGGAACTGATTTTGCGGGCAGGTTCCTTTGATCTGGGCTCGAAAGGAAAACAGATTGAAAATCCAGAGGAATGGACCAGGGAACTGATCGTTGAACGCGCTCAATCACTGGTTGTCGAGAAGGGACCGCAGGGCGATTTTGATGATTGAGAGGAATCGATCCATTAAGACTGCGCTTGTTAACATTACTAGCCAATGGAACAGATGAAAAAAATACTTATCACCGGGAGTGCCGGGTTCATCGGGGCACATTTAACGAAAAAATTGATTGCCGGCGGGGCGGAAGTCGTCGGACTGGATAATCTCAACGACTACTACGATCCGCAATTGAAGAAAGCTCGCATGGCCGCGCTGGCCGAAGGGTCTCGCTTCAGCCATGTAAACATTGATCTCGCCGACCGAAAAGCGGTCGAGAATCTGTTCCAGGAACACAGTTTTGATGCGGTTGTCAACCTCGCCGCCCAGGCCGGGGTGCGGTACTCCTTGATTAATCCTCATTCCTATGTCGATACCAATATAGTCGGCTTTGTCAATGTGCTTGAGGGCTGCCGGCACTCCGGGGTAAAACACCTGGTCTATGCTTCCTCAAGTTCGGTCTATGGCGCAAACACGAAAATGCCCTTTTCCGTCCATGACAATGTCGATCATCCGGTGTCGCTCTATGCAGCGTCAAAAAAGGCCAATGAATTGATGGCCCACACCTACAGTCATCTCTTTCAGCTGCCGACGACGGGACTGCGGTTCTTCACCGTATATGGACCCTGGGGGCGGCCGGATATGGCCCTGTTCCTGTTTACCAAGGCGATTCTGGAAAATCGACCGATCGATGTTTTCAATAACGGCAATATGGAACGGGATTTTACCTACATTGATGACATTGTCGAAGGGGTCTGTCGGGTCATAGGGCGGATACCGGAAAGCTCTTCTGTCTGGAACGGCGATGCCCCTGATCCGGCAACATCGTATTGTCCGTACCGGGTGTATAATATAGGCAACAACAACAAGGAAAAGCTGTTACGCTACATAGAGATTCTTGAGGAGTGCCTTGGGCGAAAAGCCGTGAAAAATTTTCTGCCGATGCAACCGGGCGATGTCCCGGCTACCTTTGCCGATGTCGATGAGCTGGTCGCCGATTTTAACTATAAACCCGGCACAACGCTTGAGTACGGTATCGGCAGGTTTGTCGACTGGTATAAGGGGTATTACAAAATCAGCTAGTCGATCGCAGTGCAGAACGAGTAAACATGCCGGTTCCGTTACAGGAACCGGCATTTTTGTTGGTGGTAACTATTAGTTTTCTCTACCCATTAATTTGATTGCTGCCCGAATAATCGCCGGCGTGTCGATGAAACTATTTTTCCACAAGGTTTTTTGCGGTCCATGTTCGATAAAATGGTCCGGATGACCGAGGAGGCAGGTTTGCACGGAGGCCAATCCGCGACGGCTGAACAGCTCAAGTATTGAGCTGCCGAAACCACCTTGCCGGGCATTGTCTTCAATGGTCACGACCCGTCTGGTCTGGCTGGCCCACTGACAGATGAGCTCGGCGTCCAGTGGTTTGATGAAACGAGGATTAACAACGGCAGCTTGAATACCGACCTTTTCCAGACCTTTGGCGGCCTCCAGAGCAGGATACACCCTGTTGCCCACCGGCAGCAAAAGGATATCATCCCCTGCCTGCAGCAATTCTCCTTTGCCGAGGTCCAGCTTGTGCAGGCTGTCTGCGAGCGGCACACCGTAACCGCCTCCTCGCGGATATCTGACGACAGAAGGGCCGTCGTGGTAAATGGACGTATAGAGCATGTGCCGCAGTTCATCTTCATCTTTGGGGGCCATGATGACTATGTTGGGGATGAAGCGGAGAAACGAGATATCAAATACTCCATGGTGGGTGGGACCGTCGTCCCCAACCACTCCTGCCCGGTCGATGGCCAGGGTTATCGGCAAATTGGGGATGCAGATGTCGTGGATTATCTGATCCAGCGCCCGTTGAAAAAAGGTTGAATAGACGGCAACGACCGGTCGTAACCCCTCAATTGCCAGGCCTGCGGCAAAGGTCACCGCATGCTGCTCGGCTATGCCGACATCGAAAAAGCGATGGGGAAACTCCGCGGCAAATTTTTTCAGACCGGTCCCGGAAACCATGGCCGCGGAAATCGCGACAATTTTCTTATCCTTTGCCGCAAGTTCGGCCATTGTATCACCAAAGATCTTGGTATAGGTCGGCGCCCCGTTGGATGAATGAGGTTTGCCGCTGACAACATCAAAAGGGCCGATACCGTGAAAAATATCAGGATCTTTTTCGGCCGGCTGGTATCCTTTGCCTTTCTTGGTGAGAACATGAATGAGCATTGGACCGTGGGAGGTGTCACGAACTGTTTCCAGCGTCTCCAGCAGGTCTTCCAGATTATGGCCGTCAATGGGACCGACATAGTCAAATTTAAACGCTTCAAAGAGCATGCCGGGTGTAAAAAAGCTTTTGAAGCTTTCTTCGCTTTTGCGGAGAATATTTAAAATATTTTCTCCGACATCCGATATCTGCAGCTTCTCGACCAGATGCGCCTTGACTCGGCTCATGGTTTTACCGGTGAGTTTACGGCTTAAAAAACTGGAAAGAGCACCGACATTCGGTGAAATGGACATTTCATTATCATTGAGTATGACAATGAGGTCCTTGTCCACATGTCCGGCATGGTTCAGTGCCTCAAAGGCCAAACCGGCGGTCATCGAACCGTCACCGATGACGGCAATTGCACGATGTTTATCCTTTTTTAGATTTTTGGCCAGGGTGATCCCTAAAGCGGCGGAGATGGAGGTGGAGCTGTGTCCGGTTTCAAAGGCATCGTAGATGCTTTCCTTTAATTTTGGGAAGCCGCTCATCCCTTTGTATTGGCGGAGCGTGGCAAACTGTTCTTGCCTGCCGGTGAGGATTTTATGGGCATAGGATTGATGGCCCACGTCCCAGATAAGTTTATCGTTGGGGGTGTCGAAAACATAGTGGAGAGCGATGGTAAGTTCTACAACACCGAGGCTTGGCGCCAGGTGGCCCCCTGTTCGTGATACTGTCTGCACTATGGTGTCGCGGATATCCTGGGCCAGTTCTTCAAGTTTTTCGATTGACAGTTGGCGGATATCGGCGGGCGAATGTATGTGTTCCAGCAAGGTTGTCTGGATGGTAGGTAGCGGTGTTGACATAGCTTCTTTCATTAAGACAGTGGCCGGGGATGAAGTGAGAATAAAAATAACATCATCTCACCGGTTATGCTCGAGTAGTATTTTACTGTGGCTGGTATTGGCCGTTTTCTGGCGCCTTCATGAGCTTTGTAGCTCTCAATACGAGAAAAAGGTGGAAGAGTAATCAATGACTCCTGGTATAAATATATTCGGCGATGGCTCGCAGCGGGTCGGCATTTTCGTTAAATTCACTCAAGGCATCGATAGCTCTCTCCACCGCTTCTTGTGCTTTTATCCGTGTTTTTTCTATACCAAAAAAAGCTGGGTAGGTTGCTTTGCCCCGGTTGGCGTCTGAGCCTGCCGCCTTGCCGAGCTGTTCGGTGGTTGACGTTGCATTGAGCAGATCATCGACTATCTGGAAGCCCAGGCCTATGTTGTTGCCATAGGCGATGAGTTTTTCCGTCTGTTCCGGCGAGGCCCCGGCTCCTATTGCTCCGGCATGCACGGAACAGGTAATCAGGACACCGGTCTTGTTCTTATGGATGGTCTGCAGCCTTTCAAAAGGAAAGGAAGTGTTTTCACTAGCAATGTCAAGTGCCTGACCGCCAACCATTCCTTGCGATCCGGCAGCTCTGGCGATGATGTGAATGATCTTCAGCCGCTCGAGAGGTGTCAGTGTGCCTTCGTCTGGAGAGCTCAGCAGATCAAAGGCCCAGGTAAGCAAACCGTCGCCGGCGAGGATTGCCCCGGCCTCGCCAAAGAGGGTATGGTTCGTCGGTTTTCCCCGGCGCAGATCATCATTGTCCATTGCCGGCAGGTCGTCGTGGACCAGGGAGTAGGTGTGAATACACTCCAGAGCACAGGCAATCGGCAGCAGGTTGTTTTCCGTATCCGACGACTTGGCAACAGCCTCCCCGGCAGCGAGACAGAGTATCGGCCTGATTCGTTTGCCGCCGGCGAAAAGACTGTAGCGCATCGCCTCAATGTGCTGCTCAAAAGGAGCAACTGCCTGCAACATCAATTTTTCAAGAGCGTTCTCTACTACTCTGCGCTTTTCACTCAGGTAGATCTGTATGTCCAATTTCTTGTCCGTCAAAAGGAATGGCTTCAAGTTTGCCGTCTTTTTCAAGCAATAGTTCAACCTTTGCCCGCGCTTCGGAAAGCTGCTCCGTGCAAAAACCGGCAAGTTTGATTCCCTCGTCAAATTTTTTTAAGCTGTTTTCCAGGCTCAGTTCACCGTCTTCAAGTTCTTCGGTAATCTGTTCCAGCCGGGAAAGGGCGGATTCAAAGGTTTTTTTAGCCATAATCGGTTGCACATTTGTCAAATAAAAGAAAGTTGCCTCGTTCTCTGTTTCAGACTACAACTACAGCGGATCAAATTGAGCCGATCAAATCGCAGAATAATTGTACAAACAAAGCATAAAATAAAGAAAAAAGCATTGTATATATTCGGTGCAGGTCCGGAAGTCGAGCCGAAAAAATATACCGAGGCTCTGCTCGTTTTGCAGATCTCGAATCCCTGGTGTCAACACTCTTTGCAAATATCTACAGTCAGATGTTAAAAACTATTGAAATGTTTACAAGGTGGCTGGCAACTGAAAAAGGATATTCAGAGCATACGGTCAGTGGCTATCGAAGAGATCTGCTGGAATTTCAAAGTAATAGAAATAAAACCGGTAAAAGAGGGTCGAAAGGTCCGCAACAAGAACAAACTGCAGCGAATGTTTCTCCCGATGAAATTACTTCCACTGATGTCCGCAAATTTATCGCCAGCCTGCATGGACGCAACAGTGCGGCTACCGTCGCCAGAAAGATTTCCGCTCTCAGATCGTTTTTTCGCTTTACCCAACGTCGAAAATTGCTGAAAGGTGATCCCCTTGCCGGGATTGTCGGTCCGAAGATCGGCAGGTTTATCCCTGTTTTTCTTACTGTCGATGAGACCTTTGCCCTGTTGGAGGCGCCCGGCGAAAAAGACACCTATGCATTACGGGACCGGGCCATTCTTGAGCTCCTCTACTCCACCGGAATGCGGGTTTCCGAGCTGGTATCAAGGACCCTTGCCGATCTTGATTTTGCCGAGGAAGTGCTTACGGTACGGGGCAAAGGAAAGAAGGAGCGATTGGTGCCTGTCGGTCGCCCCGCCATTGAGGCGGTGCGAACCTGGCTGCCGCAGCGCCTGCAGTTGATAGAGCAACGGGCCAAAAGGGGACGGGCGGTTGAGAGAGAAGCCCTGTTTCTGAACGGCAGGGGAAGTCGTTTGTCCAGTCGCAGTGTCGAGCGGCTGGTCAAGGCCTACGGCGAACAGGCAGGGATAACCCAGACGGTCACCCCCCACGCCCTGCGCCACTCTTTTGCCACCCACCTCTTGGAAATGGGTGCGGATCTCAGGTCTGTTCAGGAGTTACTCGGCCATGCCAGTCTGTCAACTACCCAGCGCTATACCCATCTGACTCTGGATCACCTGGCGGATGTCTATGATAAATCCCATCCGTTATCGATAGAAGAAATAAAATAACCGGGCAGGGACAAGCCTTGTCAATCTGGAAACCATTTACTACAAAGTGTTCGAATGAAAATACGATCAACAACCATACTGGCGGTACGCCATAAAGGGCAGGTTGCCCTGGCCGGAGACGGTCAGGTCTCACTCGGCAATACCGTTATGAAACATCAGGCCCGTAAGGTACGGCGGCTCTATCACGACAAGGTCATAACCGGGTTTGCCGGTGCTACTGCCGATGCCTTTACCCTCTACGACAAGCTCGAACAGAAACTTGAACAGTACAACGGCAACCTGATGCGCGCGTCCGTCGAACTCGCCAAGGAGTGGCGGACGGATAAATTTCTCAGGAGGCTGGAAGCCATGCTCATCGCCGTCAACGAAGAACATTCACTGCTTCTCTCCGGAACCGGTGATGTCATTGAGGCGGATAAAGGGGTGTTGGCAATAGGTTCGGGTGGCCCCTATGCCCAGGCGGCAGCACTTGCCCTTGTTGCCCATAGTGACCTTGATGCCCCGTCCATCTGCAAAGAAGCAATGGAGATCGCGGCCGGTATCTGTGTCTTTACCAATAATTCAATCATCGTTGAAACAATATGATCTCTCATCAGTCCCTGACTCCGAAAGAAATCCTGCTGGAACTCGATAAATACATTGTCGGCCAGGCCGATGCGAAACGCTCCGTGGCGATTGCCCTGCGTAACCGGTGGCGGCGCCGGCAGGTCGACTCGCCACTGCGCGAAGAGATTGCCCCGAAAAATATTATCATGATTGGCCCGACCGGTGTCGGCAAAACGGAAATTGCCCGCCGACTGGCCGCCCTGGCCCAATCTCCCTTTATCAAGGTAGAGGCATCGAAGTATACCGAGGTAGGCTATGTCGGTCGCGATGTTGAGTCGATGGTCCGCGATCTCGTCGATCTTGCCGTGAACATGGTAAAAGATGAGGAAAAGAATCGCATCGAAGGAGTGGCTGAAGCAAACGCGGAAGACAAGATTCTTGATCTGCTGCTGCCCCCTCGGCCCGGCTCCGTTGTGACCTCTGGCCCGGAACACTCTCAGTCCTTCACCATTCAAAATCCTGATCTGCCCATTCGAAATGAAACGACCGAATCGAGGTCGACCAGAGAGAAATTCAGGCAGATGTTGCGCGATGGCAAGTTGGATGATCGCGAACTGGAAGTGGCTATCAGTGAATCGAAGTCGATGCCCATGGTTGAGATCATGACCACCTCCGGCATGGAAGATATGCAGTCCAATCTGCAGGATGCCTTTGGTAAACTTTTTCCAAGAAAGAAAAAGAATCGGAAAATGAAGGTACCGGAAGCGCTCGAGGCGATCAAAAAAGAAGAGATGGAAAAACTGATCGACATGGACAAGGTCATCAAAGAGGCGCTGCGGCGAACGGAGGAGTCGGGCATTGTTTTTCTTGACGAAATCGACAAGGTGGCCACCCGGGGTGGTGGCGGCCATGGTCCCGAGGTCTCCCGTGAGGGAGTGCAGCGCGACCTTCTGCCGATCGTCGAGGGGGCGACGGTCTCCACCAAGCACGGCATGGTAAAAACCGATCATATCCTGTTTATTGCCAGCGGTGCCTTCCACATGAGTAAACCCTCTGATCTCATCCCCGAGCTGCAGGGCCGTTTTCCCATTCGGGTCGAATTGCATTCCCTCGGCAAGGAAGAGTTCGTTCGTATCCTCACCGAACCGGAGAACGCCCTGATCAAGCAGTATGTGGCGCTTATGAAAACGGAAGGGGTTGAGCTGATATTTGAAGATGATGCCATCGACACCATTGCCGCAATCGCCGTCGAGGTGAACGAGAGGACCGAGGAGATTGGTGCCCGGCGGCTGCATACGGTGCTGGAGAGGGTACTTGATGTCCTGTCTTTTGACGCCTCTGAGCGAGAAAATGAGACCTTTATCGTTACCGCCGAGTACGTCAAGGAACGGCTGAACGAGATAGTCAAAGATCAGGACTTGAGTCGGTATATTCTGTAGCCGCACTGACTGCATGTGGAGAAGAAAGAATGTTCTTGAAATTTTTCGGCAAAAAGTCCGAAAAAAACAGCCGGTCTCGAGCTGACCAGGCGGCTGTCGTCGATGGCATTGATCAGGAAATGAACTACTGCCCCTTGTGCAAGGCTGAGTATCGCGCCGATATCAGGCACTGCGGCACCTGTGACGTTCCTCTTATCAACGGTAGAGAAAAACTGGCACAGGTGAGAGAAAAACAACAGGCCCTGGCCAAGAGATCCATGCAGATTCTCCCGACGGATGAACTGGTCAATATTCGCAAGGGTCCGCTCAAGGATATGAAGACCTTACAGAGAGTGCTGGCACAAGAGCGGGTACCGGCGCTTCTGGCCACAGGCGAGGAGGGCTGTGCCAAGGGATGCTGTGGCCCTGAGTTGTATCTGCAGATCAAAAAGGAAGATCTGCCCCTGGCCTTGGAGATTCTTGCCAGGGATTTTATCAAAAGCACAGCCCTCGACAGCCATGATCTGCTCAACGCGGCCGCGGTGTTTGATCAACTTGCCGCAGAGACTGTCTGTCCGGCCTGCGGCTGCCGGTTTTCTCCTACCGTTGGCGCCTGTCCGGAGTGCGGTCTCTGCTTTGAGTAGCCTGCGCTGAAAGCAGCATCAGTTCGGTCTGGCTGCCTGGTTGTCCCAACGTTTTTTTCGTGGTGTCAAGGCTATTGGTTTTTTCGAAAAGCTGATAGCCTTGTAGTTGAGGACCTCTTCAATCTGCTCGGTCAGTTGTCGGCATGGCCTGATGGTCACGTCTTTGAGCACTTCGATATCGACCTCGCCGCGGCCTTGAAAATGAAGGGTCAGCAGGATCGGACAGGAGCCATGGAATTGGTAGAGGATTTTCTTGACCTTCTCCAGTTGCAGCCTGGACAGTTTGTCCGTTTCAAGCACTATTCTGGCTGATTCGGTGTATTTTTCTCGTGCCGCCTCGAGAGAATCAATGGAATCGGCGATGATTTTTGGCCCCCGTTCATCTTTTTGTACCGTTCCTTGCACGATAATCGGGTCTGTTGACGAGAGGATTTCTTCGCAGCGGCTATACGTATCCGGGAAAACAACGACTTCCACGGACTCGTAGATGTCCTCCAGGGCCAGAAAAGCCATCGGATCCCCCCGTTTACTCTTGAGTTTCTTGCAGGTGCGGATGAGACCGCCAATCCGCACAGGCTGGTCATCGCCCCATTCGGCGAGATTCTGTATGGTACAGTCGGTTACCGTGTTGATATCATGGATGGCAATATCGAGTGGGTGGCCGGTAATATAGAAGCCAACCGTCTCTTTCTCATGGGCAAGTCTTTTTCGTTCCTCCCATTCCGGAATGTCAGGCATTGGCAGAGCGGAGATTGTTGGTTGCCCCTGTGCCTCGGAGGCTACCGAAAAAAGAGACATCTGGCCGCTTTGCAGGTCACGCTGCACCGCCTTTGCCTGTTCCATCGCCTGATCGAGGATGGCAAAATATTGCGCTCGCTTGTAACCAAGGGAGTCAAAAGATCCGGACTTGATAAGGCTTTCAATGACCCGGCTGTTGACCCGGCGGGAGTCGACCCGATTGCAGAAATCACTCAGGGAGGTATATTTGCCGTTTTTTTCCCGTTCTTCAATGACCGAATCAAGGGCCGATTCCCCGACGTTTTTAACCGCTGCCAGCCCAAAACGAATTCTGTCGTTGATGACGCTGAAGTCCTTAATGCTCTCGTTGATATCGGGAGGCAATACCTCGATAGCGTGTTCTTTGCATTCATTGATATAGAGCACGACTTTATCGGTGTTGTTCATGTCGCAGGAAAGCAGGGCGGTCATGAATTGGGGCATGTAATGCGCCTTCAGGTAGGCCGTCTGGTAGGAAACCAGGGCATAGGCGGCAGAATGGGATTTGTTGAAGCCGTAGCCGGCGAACTTGGCCATGAGGTCAAAGATATATTCCGCTTTGTCCTGGGGATGGCCGTTTTTCAAGGCGCCGGCCATGAATTTCACCTTCTCCTCATCCATGACCGAGGCAATCTTCTTGCCCATGGCCCGGCGCAGGATATCGGCGTCACCGAGAGAGTAACTGGCCAGGATATTGGCTATTTTCATAACCTGTTCCTGATAGACGATGACGCCGTAGGTTTCTTCGAGAACATGCTTGATATCCGGGAGCGGATAGTTGGCGGTTTTTCTTCTGTGTTTGGTCTCGACAAAATCGTCGACCATACCGGAGTCAAGGGGACCGGGACGATAGAGGGCGACGAGGGCGATGAGGTCACTGAACTGTTCCGGCGCCAGTTTGACCAGCAGTTCCCGCATGCCGGAACTCTCCAGCTGAAAAACCCCCTGCGCATCGCCTTTGCAGAGAAGATCAAAGGTCTTGGCGTCATCCATGGGGATGGTATCTATGTCAAGATCTATGCCGATATCTTTTTTGATATGCTTCAGTGCCTTGTCGATGACTGTCAGGGTCTTCAGTCCGAGAAAGTCAAACTTGATCAGGCCGGTCATCTCGGTATGTTTCATGTCGTACTGGGTCAGGGTCTCCTCATTACTTCCTCGGCAGGTCGGGAGATACTGGGTCATGGGACCCGGGGAAACAACGACACCGGCGGCGTGCGTCGATGTGTGCCGGGCGAGACCCTCCAGGGTCTTTGATACGGAAAGCAGTTCGGCAATGCGCGGGTCGTGATCAGCCGCTTCCTGGAGCTTTGGTTCCTCGGCCATGGCCTTTTTGATGGTCATCTTCAGCTGATCGGGAATGAGCTTGGCAACCTTGTCCACTTCCCCAAAGGGAATATCGAGAGCACGACCCACATCGCGGATAACCCCTCGAGCTTTCATCGAACCATACGTCACGATCTGGGCCACATGGGCGGCACCACCGTATTTCTGACGGACGTAATCTATGACCTCGCCGCGGCGCTCCTGACAGAAATCGATATCAAAGTCGGGCATAGATTTGCGTTCGATATTAAGGAAGCGCTCGAAGATAAGCCCGTACGGAATGGGATCGATATTGGTGATGAGCATGCAGTAGGCAGCCAGACTGCCGGCGCCCGAACCCCGACCGGGGCCCACCGGTATGGCCTGTTTTTTGGCCCAGGTGATAAAGTCGGCGACAATCAAAAAATAGGCAGGAAAGCCCATGGTAATGATGACGTCAATTTCCATCGCCAGTCGATCCGTGTAGGTTTTTTCAACCTCCGCGTTAAAGGTGCCGGCCTTGCGCATCTGGTTAAATCGGTCCTTGAGGCCATCCCAGCAGGCGTTTTTAAACATCGAATCGAGGCTTTGCCCTTCCGGAATGGGGAAATTCGGGAAATAGTAGTCGCCGAAGTCGATTTCCAGATTGCAGCGATCGGCAATCTCTTGGGTGGTGGCGATCGATTCAGGACAGTGTTTAAAGTTCTTCTTCATCGTCTCAGGAGACTTGAAGTAGAGCTCGTCGGTGGAGAATCTGAAGCGCTTTGGATCGTTTATCGTTTTGCCGGTCTGGATGCACAGCAACAGTTCATGGGCATGTGCCTCCTCGCGATTGAGATAATGACAGTCGTTGGTGGCGACCAGCTTGATACCCATTTTCGACCCTAAAGTCTTCAGGCCATTGTTGACGATCTGTTGTTCGGGGATACCGTTTTCCTGAATCTCAAAGTACAGGCGGTCGCCGAAAATATCGTAGAGTTCCCGAGCCTTTTTTTCGGCAGCCGGCATATCGTTTTTGCCGATGAGATAGGGAACTTGTCCGTGCAGGCAGGCGGTCATGGCAATGATACCTGCATTGTGTTCCTTGAGAACAGCCATGTCTATTCTTGGTTTGTAATAAAACCCTTCAAATTGAGCGATACTCGCCAATTTCATCAGGTTTTGATACCCTGTGTGATTCATGGCCAGCAGGACAATATGAAAGGCGATGGTGCCGTCGACGACTTTTTTTACCCGCATATCCCCCGGCGCGATGTACAGTTCGCAACCGACTATTGGTTTTATACCGGCTTTTTTGGCCTTGGAATAGAATTCCAGGGCGCCATACATTGCGCCGTGATCGGTAATCGCCACACTGTCCATGCCGTATTCTTTACATTTATCGAGAAGATCGGCAATGCGGATAGCTCCGTCGAGAAGGCTGTATTGGGAATGAACATGGAGATGGGTAAATCCTGCACTCATATTATTTTTTTAATCCTTGTATACTTTCGAGATGTGCACCGAAGAGGACAGAGCCATCAAGTTTTGCACCGGTTACCGTTGCGCGAATGAGATTACTGCCGGTAAGGTCTGCGTCAGTAAGATCGCAGTTGCTCAGGTCAGCGCCGGCCAGGTTGGTTCCGGCAAGGTTTGCCCCGGAGAGGTTGGCCCCGGAGAGATTGGCCCGACGCAGATTGGCCTCGCGCAGATCCGCACCCGATAGATTCGCACCGGCCAGGTTAGCGGCAATCAGCTCAGCGCCTCTGAGATCAACACCGGCAAAATTGCAATCAGGACAATTGCGGGCAAGGCTGAGCAGCGCACGCTTTTTTTCCGCTTCGGAAAGGACGACGGTCGTCCTGGAGCTGTTCGAGTCGGAGAGGACAGTGGCTGCACTGGCACTTTGACCATCACGGTTATTGTTTTCGTTTCGGGAGTGGTCTGCCGCTTCATGGTCATTTCCCGCCGACATCGTGCCGGTGTAATATCGTGCACCGTTTGTGGTAAAAAATACATATTTGTCTTCGTCATTAAAAACCTGGTAACATTTAAGATCCCCGTAATACCAGAGATCAAATTTCATGCAGAGCCGGCTATCGGCAGAGATACTCCATTTTCCCGAATCTTTGACGCCCTGGCGATTTGTTGCGGCCAGGTGACCATTTGGCAGATAGTGTACCTGTGCATCAAAATCGATTGCTTCGAGATGGAGACTCTGGTTGCTGATCAATTCCTGCAGCTGTTGCTGGGAGAGGGGTTTTTTCCCGTCGGCCAGAAAGTGATTGAGTGTCACAGGCGCACAGGCGCAAAGCAGCATAAGAATCACCAATGACCCCGGTAAACGGGAAATAAGCCGGAATAAGTACCTTGGATACAGATTATTTCTTGCAAAAAAACAAGAAAAAAATCTGTAAGGTACTAAAAAATAACAGTATTTTTGACGTTTCACTCAGCTGCTCCTTAAAGTAGATATTCTGAGAACGATTATCAGATGAAAAGGTGAATACAAAGTAATAGCACAGAAAAAACCATTTTGCACAAGAATTCATCAGGAGTAACTGGCAGTAATATATGCTTATAAAACAAATATATATCGGTTCTGACAGCGGTTTTCTCATGGATAGACGTTGATAGCTCAACAGATATACACCAGGTTTTTTTCTTAAATAACAGGAAAAAAAATTCTCAGTCATGATAAGCTTGAGTCGAAAGTTAAAATGTGTTTGCATAAAATTTTTCTGAAAAACCTCAGGTGGCCTTTGTTGGGGTTTTTCATGTTCGGTTTAAAAGAGAAGAAAGAGGAGTGAGAGGGGGTGTTGATGCAACTTGATCCACGTCGCGATATTGAAGTGTCCCTGCAGGGAAATATTGCCGCCATTGAGCTGAACAATATTTTCCAGTTTTTTGATTATGCCGCAGTTTCCGGGGAATTACGTATTGTCACCGAGCAGAACAACGCGCACTTTTTTTTTCAGCAGGGAATGCTGATATATGGCGCCTTACATGTTAATCAGAAAAAGATAGGAGATTTACTGCTCGAGTCCAAGCTTATAACTTCCGAGCAATTGTCGCGTTGTCTCGATATTCACACACAGCACCACAGACGGCGACGGCTCGGCGAAATTCTTGTGAGAGAAGGCTTTCTCCAATTCGAAAGTTTGGCAGAGATGCTGAAAATACAGGCGAAAGAAGCATTTTTTGCCACCCTTTCCTGGAAAAAAGGCATGTTTTTCTTTTATTCCGAACAATATCCAGCAAAGGAAGAGATTTTAATAAATGAGCGTATCGATCATCTTATACTGGAAGGCATTGTCCGCATAGATGAGTCATCGTAACTCTCTTAACCGCTCTTTCGAACAATTCTTCAATCATTCGAGGTGCACCGGAGCGCTCTTTTGCTCTTCCTTTTGCCGGTCCCGTTCAATGTTAAAACGTTCTTTAATCTTGGCGTAGGAAACAAGCTCCACCTCCCGATCTGAAGGCGTGAGAAAAGATTCGAGCTTGGTTTTCAGAATAACCGGATTGAGTTCGCTGTTGATAGAGATAACCCCCTCCATTATGATCTTCTGTAGGAGCAGTTCCTGATTTGTCCGTTCCTTGATGTTTGAGGCAAACGGAAGAAAGAAAAAATTTGCCAGAATCAGGCCGTACAAGGTTGAGGTGAGCGCGATGGGGATGGCCCGTAATATCACAGAAGTGTCACCAATCCCGCCCAGCATGGTAATAAGACCAACTACTGATCCAACGATGCCGAAGGCTGGTAGGTAGTCGGCGATGGCTCTCAGAACTCGTTCAGAATCTTCCCGTCGCAAACGGAAAAAGTACATCTCCGTGTTGAGGATATCACGAATCTGGTCAATTTTATATCCATCAACCAGACACCCAAGGGCCCTCCTGAGAAAAAGTATAGTTGTTTCATTTTCTTTGTCCTGCAGGGAGAGTATGCCTTCCAATCGGGAGCGAATGGATAAATCAATAAGAATGTTGATTATCTCTGTTTCCTTCATGATCGGCTTTTTGTACGAGGTACCAAGAACTTTTGTCACGATTCTCAGCTGTTCAAATTTGAAGCTGATGAGCGCGGCGGACATGGTACCGCCACAAACAATCAGGAGACCGGAGATATTAAAATAGAGGCTGACATTGCCGTGAATAATAAATCCGATAATGAAGAGCCCGCTGCTGAGAATGAGGCCGAGGATGTTTTTATTTTTCATAAAAATAGCTGTTACTGTTCCTGCAGGTTTTCTGGCGTTGCCGGTAATGGATTGGGCAGTCTTTTGGAGATAATGATCTCAACTCTGCGGTTTTTAGCACGATTTTCGGCTGTGGTGTTCGGCACGATCGGCCGATTGGAGGAATATCCGCTGACTACAAATTGATTCGGGTTCATGTTCATTTCATCAATAAGAAACTCAGCTACAGTACTGGCCCGGGCGACGGAAAGTTCCCAGTTGCTTTTGAACCGATTGGAGCGCATCGGCAGATTGTCAGTATGGCCGACAATATTTATCATATAGGGCGTATGCATCATGAATTCGACGATTTTTTGCAGTGATGCTCTTGCCTCTTCAGACAGCTCGCTCTCACCAAGTGAAAACAGAAGATCTCCGGTAAGCATAATGCGCATTGTTTTATCTGGAATGATATCGATTGCGGCGAATTTATCAAGGTTACCAGTGTGCAGAGCCTCCTTGCTCAGGGTGTAGATTTCCTGGAATTTGTCGGTCTCTGCCGGTTGGGAGTGTTCAATTCCGAGTGGTGGGGGCAGAGGGATAGTCTCCTCTGGCGCTGGAGGGGAAGAAACAGCGTCCTGAACCGGGGTGGTCTCACCGTTTGCAGCAATCAGGGCTGGTTGATCTGGGTGAGTGACGGTGGCAATCGGATCAGCTGCCTGTTGCTGCTTTTCTACAGACCCGACGGTTTCCGGTGGCGGCGTAGGTTCGGCCGGATAAACTGCATCAGATTCCAGGGACTCGGTTTTTACTTGTTCGACCTTTTTAACCATCCCACCGGTAATAAGAGGCAGACCGGGATGTATTGGCGCAAAAGGAAAAGAAGCACCGCTGGAATCGAGGGTCTGCAGGGCCTCGGTGGTATCGCCACCAATGATTTCCGGTGTCTTTTTTTGAAGGAATTCCTGGTTGGCCGTCTGATAGACATACATACTGAGGAATAGCACAAACATGGTCATCATCACATCGGACCAGGCTATCGACCAATGTGACGCACGCGGCAACGACGAAGTAAAGGTGTTGTCGTCAATATGAAAAACAGTATTGCTCGGAAATCGTCTGTCAATATTGACAAAATGCGAGGCATACCTATTTCTGGCCGATCCGGTTGGGAAATTACTGATTGTCAGGAAACCTTCCTGGGAAGAACCAGAGGATGTCCGTTTCGGATGCACGCTTAATATTGTCATTACAATTTTATGCTATGACCATTTCAGGCCTGAGGGGAAAAACAGCAATATCATTTTCCTGTTGGTCTTGTGTCTTCGGCATTGCTCTCCCTATCGTATCGTCAAAAAATGAAACATCTATAGGAGAGTTTTGAGACAACAGGTAAACGCCGGACTTCCCCTCTGGCATCTTCTGAAAATAAAAGCTTTTTTACTCGATATTTTTTTTGAATTCCTCGAGACCGATTCTTTCCATGAATCGCGATGCCCGTTCTTTTTTCTTGGCATGTTCCTTATAGAACGATACGCACTTGTTGATCAGCAGAATTGCCTCATCATCCGACAGATCGGTGGCGATAATATCGCCGACCCTGGGTTTATTTCCTGAATGACCGCCGAAGGAAATTGTCCAGCCATTTTTTTTGCCAAGTAACCCGATGTCCCGAACAAAGTTTTCGGCACAGCAAAACTGACATCCGGAAACGCCGATCTTCAGTTTGGCCGGCAGTGTTCTCTCGGCCAGGAGCTTTTCAAGGCGGATGCCGAATCCCAGGGAGTCACGGACCCCGAATTTACAGACCTCGGTTCCTGGACAGGCCTGGACATAATGCAGACAAAGTTCTGTTGCTTGACCAGGATCCATGCCAAGGTCATGATAGATGTCCTGGAGATCTGTTTCTTTTAAACCAACCAGGGCAATGCGTTGACCGGAAGTGAGTTTGACAATCGGAATGTCGTATTTTTCAACTGCATCAGCTATAGCCCGTAGATGGTTTCGATCGAGCAACCCTCCGGGAATGCGGGGAACAATCGCATAGGTTGTATTGTCTCTTTGCAAAATGGCATATTGGCTTGGGGTCTGTGACATGATATACTCCAGGTAAATAGTGAATGATTGTATAAATGTTAGTAAACAGGTTTGAAGTCGAAGAAATGACGGGTCTCAAGCCGTCTATAGGTGTGGGTTTCACCCCGGGCGACAAAGGATTGGGTAATAGCCCCATTGGCGGTAAAACGAACTCCCTCAAGAAACTCTCCATCTGTAATACCTGTTGCTGCAATAGCAACTTCTTTACTGCGTATCAGATCCTGGGCGCGGAAAATTTTGTCAAAATCAGTAATACCGTGTCGAGTTGCTTCTTTCCTGTCCCGATCGTTTTCGTAGAAAATCTTTCCCTCAAAATAGCCCCCGAGGCAACTGATGGCAGCAGCGACCAATACAGCCTCCGGAGCGTAGCCGTAGCCAATGTAAATATCGGCTTTCTCTCCGGTGATTGCGGCAAGACAGCCGGACACCTCACCCTCGTCAATCAGTTTGATCCTGGCGCCGCAGCTTCGTACTTCATGGATCAACTGTTTATGTCTGGTCTGGTTGAGGATACAGACTGTGACATTCTCGGTGTATTTTTTCAGAGCCCTGGCAACTCGCTTGACATTTAAGATGGGTGGTTGATTTATATCTATCACCTCACCAACCTGTGGGCCAACAGCAATTTTGTACATATTAAGATTAGGTACGGATTGTATTGATCCGGTTTTGGCTATGACGGCAAAGGAGGTTGAGTTGTTTTTTCCGTCAGCGGCAGACCGATAGGCTTCTAAGGCTATCGCCATCAGGTCGGTATTCTCCCCGCCCTTACCGAGAACAGGCGGTAATTGAAAAATTTCCGACCGATTCAGGAACCGGTCGTTCATCAACACTCCTTCGATAGCAAGACGGTTCAAGGTCTTGTTGATTGCCCTTCGGGTCTGATTAAGGATATCGATATGATCACCAAGGCCCTGCAGGCGGGCAGCCGTCAATGCAGCAATTTCGGTGGCCCGGACTATTTCCATTCCGTAGTTAGTATCCATAGCAGTTTTTTAGAAAAGTTTTATAAGGAGGAAGAGGGGAACCCGTTCTGTTCTCCACATTCCAACAGACGCTGCATGATTGTGTCCCTTTCCTGCATGAGTTTTTTCCCAGCTATCGTATCTTTTATTTTCATCGGCCGGCGAAACTCATCGATCAATTCAATATCAAGAGGTGCTGATTCAAGTTTTTTTTCTGCTTCCCTGATTTCATCAGGAGTGGGCAGAATGATGCCGTAAAGCTGATGGGGGGTGTGCACCAGGGAATGTCCCCGGTTATAGTATGCGGCGGCAAATCCACCGTCGACGTTAATAGCCACACCATCTTCACTGGCCATCTGGATACCTTTTTTGTAATTCACTGGAGTGTGGCCAAAGATGACCCTTTGCACGCCAAATTCCTGCTGCATCTTTTTCTTAAAAGAACTCGTCTGCATATTGTCCTTCCAAAAAAGGCTTCTCTCAAGATGGGTATCCTTGTCTATCAAAAAATATCTTTCAAAGGTCTTCATGGCATGTTTACCGAAAAAAGGTGATTTCGGGCCACACCACAAATAGAAAAAGAGGGCTTGATCTTCTTCTTTCTGTTCTTTTCCTTCGAGATAATTGTCTCCGACTCTGGCAATAGTATCCTGGATAAAATTCAGGAGATTTTTTCCTTTTCGACCAAGAAATTCTTCGAATTCACCGTCAGGAGTTGACGGAACTAATGCATGAATGTTGAGAAAATTATTTTGAATATGATAGGTTTTTCCTTTGGTAAAAAGAAACTGAAGCAGCCGCTTGAGATGCCTGTTGGTGGTAAACTGCTTGACGAGATCTTCGACAATCATCGATTCCTCTTCGGTCAATTTGCCGGGATCATTGTAGTCAAGAGTCGGAAAATGCGTGTCATTGAGACCTTTGGTCGCACCGGATCGTAACATCTCGGCCAGCCGATCGAGCCAGAGTCGAGAACTCATCTCGTACTGGGGAAAGTTGACTATGGTCTGTTCTTCGAGTTTAAATTGAATTATCGCCAGGGCCTTCTCCATGGAGCGGCCTTTATCGGTCTTTGCCTTGAAATTGCCGGTAACTTTTTCCGCAGGATAGATTCGTTCGGCAAATTCGGCGAGGAGTTTGGTATCAAAACGGAGCCGATCGAGAAACTCAAAGTGATCATAACGGCAAGTAATGCGCAGTGCTTCGGCGATGAGGGAGCGATTTCCGGAGGCAGCTCCCATCCAGAGAATATCGTGATTGCCAAAGACATAATCGACCCCGTTTCGATAGAAGTGGGAAGAGAGTATGCGGAGAATTTTATCGGGTTGCGGACCTCTGTCGAACACATCACCTAAGACTTGAATACGGTCAAGCAGGACCTGACGGATTGCATGGGATAAATGAGAAATTAACCGATCAGCAAGTATTTTTTCTTCAAAAATTGGATCAGGTACCGGTAACCCGGACAAAAGTCGATTGATGACATCCCTGAATTCAGGACGGAAGATTTCGCGTTCTTGCGAGCGAATGTTGGTCAGCTTGTATTTGAGTATTTCAACAAGGCACAGTATCACATCCTGCATATCCATCTGGATGCTTTCATCATGAAAGTAATGCTGCTTTCTGATAATTTTTGTGAGGTATTGGATTTTTTCAGAGCTGAAGGTTGTGGGTAAAGCCTCCTTGCAGGTTTGGTACAGCATACCGAATCTACCTCTGAGAATTGACTTAAACCGGTCGCCTTCTCCGTGGAGATCACTTATCCACAATGTCGTAGGAATATTCGAATTCAGCTCCAGCTCAAGATCAAGCAGTTTATGCGAAAGTTTGTCGATTTCACTGACCCTGACTCGGGCGATTCGTCTGTTGACATGGTTTTGTGTCTGGAGAGGGGACATATTTTCACCTATATGGCAGGAATGAAAAAAATGAAGAATACCAAACAAGAAACTTAACCCCGGTAAACTGCAAACAAGCCAGGGTTCTTTTCAGTACTCCCTCGTGGGGTATAAGTGCCGTGAGAAAAGTTTCTTTTGTTAAAAAAAAGAAAACAAGCTGTAAGGTACTAATGAGGTGGTCATACTGAATGTATTTGCATCACCCCAATAAAAAACACTATAGCAAAAGATTAATGAATTGGCTAGAAAATCGAAAGATTAAATCTCGGCGAAGAGGCTTGGTGGAATGGTTTTTAAATAGGAAAACGTACAGATAAAGAGATGTTGGTGGTCAAATTGCAAGGTAGTACCCCAAACGACAAAAGCCCCGGACACA